>JANQKO010000638.1 GCA_028281075.1 Alphaproteobacteria bacterium
GATGTCGAGCGCGACGCGCCGTTCGCCATGCTGGCGGCGCTGCTCGACTACGATCCCTATCTCGGCCGGGTGCTGACCGGCCGGGTCGAGAGCGGCGTCATCCGCCAGAACGACACCGTCGTGGCGCTCGATCCGAGCGGCGATGTCAGCGAGACCACGCGCATCACCAAGCTCTTGTCGTTCCGCGGCCTGGAGCGCGTGCCGGTGACCGAGGCCGGGGCCGGCGACATCATCGCGATTGCCGGCATGGCGACCGCGACGGTGGCCGACACGCTCTGCGATCCGGCGCATCCGCGCCGGCTCGACGCGGCGCCGGTCGATCCACCGACGCTGGCCATGACCTTCGCCATCAACGATTCGCCGCTCGCCGGCCGCGACGGCGACAAGGTGACGAGCCGCGTGATCCGCGCGCGCCTCATGCGCGAGGCCGAGGGCAACGTGGCGATCCGCGTCACCGACAGCGCCGAGGGCGACGCCTTCGAGGTCGCCGGCCGTGGTGAATTGCAGCTCGGCGTGCTGATCGAGACCATGCGGCGCGAGGGTTTCGAATTGTCGATCAGCCGGCCGCGCGTGCTGTTCCGCGCCGATCCCGACACCGGCCGTCAGCTCGAACCCATCGAGGAAGTGCAGGTCGACGTCGACGACGAATTTGCCGGCGCCGTGGTCGAGAAGCTGGGCCAGCGCCGGGCCGAGATGACCGACATGCGGCCGTCGGGCGGCGGCAAGACCCGGGTCACCTTCCTGGCGCCGTCGCGCGGCCTGATCGGCTATCACGGCGAGTTCCTGACCGACACGCGCGGCACCGGCGTGATGCACCGGGTGTTCCACGGCTACGCGCCGCACAAGGGACCGGTCGCCGGCCGCCGCACCGGCGTGCTGATCGCCAATTCCGACGGCGCCGCCGTGCCCTATGCGCTCTGGAACCTGGAGGAGCGTGGCGCGTTGTTCATCGAACCCGGCAGCCAGGTCTATGCCGGCATGATCATCGGCGAGCATGCCCGCGGCTCCGACCTCGAGGTCAATCCGCTGAAGGCCAAGCAGCTCACCAACATCCGCGCCGCCGGCAAGGACGACGCCGTGCGCCTGACGCCGCCGCGCCGCATGAGCCTGGAGCAGGCCATCGCCTATCTCGCCGACGACGAGCTGGTCGAGGTCACGCCCAACCATATCCGCCTGCGCAAGCGCCTGCTCGACACCCACGAACGCAAGCGCGCCCGCCGCGCCGGCTGAGTCGCGGCGATCCCGCCCGCCGGACGTCCTGAGCGATTAAGATAGGCGTCCAGCCAGTCAAGGGAGGGACGGATGACCCAGGTCGACGAACGCCGGATGCGGGCGATGGCGGAGATCTTCCGCCGGGACGACGACATTCCGGAAGAACGCATCACCGCCGTCGAGGGCGCGAAGGAGCAGGGCGAGCTCAGCCTGAAAGTGCTGATGGTCACGGACGATTTCGTCGTCCTGAAGGCCTGGCGCAAGAAGGGCTTGATCGATCCGGCGCACAGGCACGACGATCATGTCTCGGTGGCGACGCTGCTGAGCGGCCGCCTGCGCATGCGGATCGGCGACGACGAGTTCGTCGCCGAGCCCGGCGCGGTCTGGCGGCACGATCCCGGCGTCGTGCATTACAGCGAGGCGCTGGAAGACTGCGTGCAGATCGAGATCAAGTCGCCGCCCTGCAAGACGTGGACAAGCTGACGCCGCCGGCGGCCGGTTTCGCCCTGCCGGCGGCCGGTGGCGCCTATGCGCTGACGGTCGACCTGTCGGCAGCCCTGCCGCTGCGCCTGGGCCGGCGGCCGCCCGTGGTGCTGCCGGCCGGCCGCTACGTCTATTGCGGCAGCGCCTATGGGCCGGGTGGCCTCCGGGCGCGGGTCGGCCGGCATCTGCGGCGCGGCAAGCCGGTCCGCTGGCATGTCGACCGGCTGACGGCGGCGGGCCGGGTGGTCGAGGTCCTGGTCCGGCCGGATGGCGACGAATGCGGCCTGTTCGCGGCGCTTGCCGCCTGTCCGGGCGCCGTCGTGCCGCTGCCGGGGTTCGGCAGCTCCGATTGCCGCCGCTGCCCGGCGCACCTGCTGCGGCTGCCGCCGGACTTCTCCGTCGGGAACGGAACCGCCGGTCAGGCGTATATGGCGGGAGAAGTGGCCGCGGCAGGCCACCGCGAAGGAAACATCGCCGCGTCGTGACGTCCGACCGCGCACGCCTGATCGAGGAACAGATCCCCAGCCTGCGGCGCTACGCGCGGGCGCTGGTGGGCGCGCGCGGCGAGGCCGACGATCTGGTGCATGACTGCATCGAGCGGGCGCTCAGCCGCTGGCATCTCTGGCGCCCGGATCGGGACCTGCGGCCCTGGCTGTTCACCATCATGCACAACCAGTTCGTCAGCCAGCGGCGCAAGGCGGCCCGGCGGCCGGTGCCGCTGGCGTTGCAGGACGACGCCGGCTATACGGCGACGCCGCCGACCCAGGGCAGCGGCCTGCTGCTGCAGGAGCTGGCCGGCGCGCTGGCCGAGCTGGCCGACGACCAGCGCGCGGTGCTGCTGCTGATCGGCCTGGAAGGCTTCAGCTACGACGAGGCCGCCGGCATCCTCGGCGTCCCGCGCGGCACGGTGACGTCGCGGCTGGCGCGGGGGCGGGAGCGGCTGCGGCGGCTGATGGCGGGCGAGGAGGGCCCGGTCTTGCGGAGAGTGAAATGACGGCTGAGCCCGAGCGGATCACGGACGAGGATCTGCACGCCTTCGTCGACGGCGTCCTGCCGGCGGCGCGGCGGGCGGCGGTCGAGGCCTGGCTGGCCGCGACCCCCGATGACGCGGCGCGGGTCGCGGCCTACCGGCAGCAGAAGGAGGGCTTGTCGGCGCTGTTCGATCCGGTGCTGGGCGAACCGGTGCCGGCGCGGCTGGCGCCGGATGCCGTCCGCGGGGGTCGGCGGCGTGTCGGCGTCTGGCTCGGACGGGCGGCGGCGGCGGTGCTGCTGGCCGGGGCCGGCTTCGGCGGTGGTTGGTTCGCCAGCGAGGCCGAGTTCCCGCGGCTGCCGACCCTGCGGGCGCTGGCCAGCGAGGGCGTGTCGGCGCACCGGGTCTATACGGTCGAGGTGCGGCATCCGGTCGAGGTCGATGCCAGCCGTCAGCAGCATCTCGTGACCTGGCTGTCGAAGCGCATGGGCCGCGAGATCCGGGCGCCGGATCTGTCGGGGCATGGCTTCAAGCTGGTCGGTGGCCGCCTGCTGCACGCCGACAACCAGCCGGCCTGCCAGTTCATGTACGAGACCGATGACGGCGAGCGGCTGACGCTCTATATCCGCGTCAATCCCGACAGCCGCGAGACGGCCTTCCGCATCGTCGAACAGGACGGCCTGACGGCGCATTACTGGCTGCATGGCGCGCTGGCCTTCGCCGTGATCGGCGAGATCGGCCGCGACCGCATGGAGCGTGTCGCCCACACGATCTACCGCGTCTTCGAATCCTGACCACCACCCCCCGCCGTTCGTCGTCACCGGGCTTGACCCGGTGATCCAGACCCCCGCCCGGGACACGTGCCGCCAGAAGGGGTGAATTCACCGCCAAGGCGCCAAGACACCAAGGGACAGGCAACGGCGGCCGTGATCTTGGTGCCTTGGCGTCTTGGCGGTGACATCCGCTGCCTTGCCGCCGCCGCGACCCGACCCGGCTGGGAAAGGCGAGATCACCACAGAGGCACCGAGCGCACAGAGAACAAAATGACGTTGGTTGGCGCGAAGCGCCGTCACCCCGTTTGTTCTCCGTGCCTCGGTGCCTCTGTGGTCAATACACCGGCCTGCCAACCGCACGGAATTTGAAAAGGGGGGGCACCACGAAGACACGAAGACGAAAAGCTAAAAAGGAAGCGAATTGGCGCGAAGCGCCGATAGCCCGGTTTGTCCTTTGTGCCTTGGCGGTGACACCGGCTGCCTTGCCGCATCCGCCTGCCCCCGCCGGTATGATGGCCACGCGAATTCAAACTTGAAAATCTATCAATCAATTGATAGAAAAATAGCGAACTCAAGACCGGGAGCACGACCCATGACGTCCGACACCCACATCGACATCAGCGACGCCGACATTGCCGCCTACGCGCGCGACGGGGCGGTCTGCCTGCGCGGGCTGTTCGATGCCGACTGGATCGCGCGGCTGCGGACGGCGACCGAGCGGGTCATGGCCGCGCCCGGGCCCATGGGCATGCGCTACGGCCGGCGCGAGGACGCCGGCACCTTCTTCGGTGACATGTATGTCTGGACCTTCGATGCCGATTTCGAGGCCTTCGCCCGCCGCTCGCCGGCCGCCGCCATCGCCGGCGCGCTGATGCGGTCGGACAAGGTGAACTTCTTCTACGATCATCTGCTGGTGAAGGAGCCGGGCAGCGAGGCGCCGACGCCGTGGCACCACGACCTGCCCTATTGGTGCGTCGACGGCGATCAGGTCTGCTCGGTCTGGCTGGCCCTCGATCCGGTACGCCGCGACAGCGGCGCCGTCGAGTTCGTGCGCGGCTCGCACCGCTGGGGCAAGCTGTTCCGGGCCCAGGACTTCCGCGGCGGCACGCTGTTCCACGACCAGGCGCTGGAGGCTATCCCCGACATCGACGCCGGCCGCGACCGCTACGAGTTCCTGTGCTGGGACACCGAGCCCGGCGACTGCATCGTCTTCCACGCCCGCACCGTGCACGGCGCCGCCGGCAACGCCACCTCGGACCGCCGCCGGCGGGCACTGTCGACCCGCTGGACCGGCGACGACGCGCGTTTCGTCGAGCGGCCGGCCATGTCGCAGCCGATCCGCCCTCCCGGCCTGAAGCCGGGCGACGCCATGGACTGCGACCTGTTCCCCGTGGTATGGCGCCGGGCGGCTTGAAGCGACCGACCACGGACGAGATGGCGAAACCGGCGCGGCGGAACGATGTCGAGGGCAAGCGGGCGCGGCGGCGGCGGCAGGTGATCGACGCGGCGGCGACCGTCTTCGCCGAGAAGGGCTATCACGGCGCCAGCACGCGCGACATCGCCGAGCGGCTGCAAATGCAGCAGGGCAGCCTCTACTACTATTTCCCCTCCAAGGACGCGGCGCTGGAAGAGGTCTGCCGCGCCGGCGTCGCCGATTTTGTCGAGGGCCTGGAGCGCATCGTCGCCGGCCCGGCGCCGGCCGGGGACAAGATCCGCGCCGCCGTCGCCAACCACCTGGAGCCGTTCGGCGACCGGCCGGACTATGTCCGCACCTTCCTGTTCGACCGCCATGCCCTGCCGCGCGGGGCGCGGCGCGAGGTCGGCGCCCTGTCGCGCCGCTACGAGGCGCTGCTGGAACGGTTGTTCGCCGAGGGCGTCGCCGCCGGCGCCTTCCGCCCCGATCTCGACGCCCGCGTGGCGATGCTCGCCTTCATCGGCACCTGCAACATGGCGGCGATGCGCGGCCGGTCCGGCGAGGCGCTGCCGCTCCATCGCATGATCGCGGGCTTCGCCGACCTGATCCTGGCCGGTGCCGCCGTCCGCTGATCACGCGGCGGCCGGCCGCGGCGGCGGAATCGCCGATACCCACTTGCCAGGCCGGCGTGATCGGACCTATGTGATTGGGCGCGGCGGCGTCCTCGCGCGCCGATCGCCATTCCGCCGGTAATTCCGACCAAGATTCTCAAGAGGTGACACTTGGCTGCCTATGTCCTGCGCCTGCTGCACGACCGCCTGGCGGCCGATGCGCCCACGTTGAACCTGCGCGCCTGCGACCGCCTGTTCTACGCCGTCAAGGGCGAGCTGATGGTCGACGATCATGCCGTTTCCCCCGACACGGCGCTCTACCGCCCGGCGACCTGCCGGGTCACGGCCGGGCCGGCCGGCGCCGAATACCTGCGCTGGGAACTGCTGAAGGCCCCGGTGTCGGACGACGGCGCGGTCGCTGCCGACGGCGTCGAGTCGGTGCCG
This sequence comes from Alphaproteobacteria bacterium, assembly GCA_028281075.1. Classification (GTDB taxonomy): domain Bacteria; phylum Pseudomonadota; class Alphaproteobacteria; genus JANQKO01. The sequence goes on from JANQKO010000638.1 coordinate 5,908, forward strand.
AAGCTGTCCGTCGACATTAAGCTCGACGCGGCGCGCGACCATATGCTGCGCTGCGACCGGGTCGATTTTCCGCCGGGCGGCGTCGCCTTCAAGCATACCCATCCCGGGCCGGGCATCCGCTGTCAGATGCAGGGCCGGGTCACCATCGACACCAAGGGCCAGCGGACCGAATACGGCCCCGGCGACGCCTGGTTCGAGATCGGCCCGGCGCCGGTGCTGGCCACGGCCTGGGGCAAGGGCGACAGCTATTTCGTCCGCGCCATGGTGCTGCCGCGCGAATGGCGCGGCAAGCGCACGATCAAGTATCTCGACGCGCGCGACGCCGACAAACCGAAGACCCAGCGTGCTACGGTCCTGAGCGAAGAACTGATCGATTTGTAGGGAGATCGAACGCCATGAACGACGGCAGCAACCTGCGCACCGGCGGGCAGATCCTGATTGACCAGTTGAAGATCCACGGCGCCGACATGGCGTTCTGCGTGCCGGGCGAGAGCTATCTGGCCGCGCTCGACGCGCTGCACGACGCCGGCGACGCCATCCGGCTGGTGACCTGCCGCCAGGAGGCCGGGGCCGCCAACATGGCCGAGGCCTACGGCAAGCTGACCGGCCGGCCCGGCATCTGCTTCGTCACGCGCGGCCCGGGCGCGGCGCACGCCGCCGTTGGCCTGCACACGGCGTTTCAGGATTCGACGCCGCTGATCCTGTTCGTCGGCCAGGTCGCCCGCGACATGACCGAGCGCGAGGCCTTCCAGGAAATGGACTACCGGCGGTTCTTCGATCAGTGCGCGAAATGGTCGGCGCAGATCGACGACCCGGCGCGGATTCCCGAGCTGGTCAGCCATGCCTTCCACACCGCGACCTCGGGCCGGCCGGGCCCGGTGGTGCTGGCCCTGCCCGAGGACATGCTGGTCGAGCGCGTCGGCGTCGCCGATGCCATGGCCTTCCGGCCGGCGCGGGCGCATCCGGGTCCCGACGACATGGCCCGCCTGCGCCGGATGCTGGCCGCCGCGCGACGTCCGCTGCTGCTGCTGGGCGGCGGCACCTGGACACCGGACGCCGTCGCCGACATCACCCGCTTCGCCGAAGCCAACGACCTGCCGGTGGTCGGCGCCTTCCGTTGTCAGGACCGCATGGACAACCGGCACCGGAACTATGTCGGCGAGCTCGGCATCGGCTCGAACCCCAAGCTGGTGCAGCGCTTCCGCGACACGGACCTGCTGCTGACCGTCGGACCGCGGCTCGGCGAGATGACCAGCCAGGGCTACACCCTCTTCGACATCCCCAACCCGAAGCAGCCGCTGGTGCACGTGCATCCCGGCGCCGAGGAGCTGGGCCGCGTCTACCGGCCGGCGCTGGCGATCAACGCCGGCATGCCGGGCTTCGCCGCCGCCGCCGCCGCGCTCGACCCGGTCGATCCGGCGGCCTGGCGCGACTGGACGCGATCGGCGCGCGACGACTATCTCGCCAATCTCGAGATCGAGCCGTCCGTCGGCGATCTCGACATGGCCCATGTCGTCGCCGTGCTGCGCGAGAAGCTGCCGCCCGACACCATCATCACCAACGACGCTGGCAATTTCTCCGGCTGGGCGCACCGCTACCTGCAATTCTCGACCTATCCCAGCCAGCTCGGCCCGACCAGCGGCGCCATGGGCTATGGCCTGCCGGCCGCCGTCGCGGCCGCCGCCGTGCATCCCGAGCGCCGCGTGGTCTGCTTCGTCGGCGACGGCGGCGTCATGATGAGCGCGCAGGAAATCGCGACGGCGGTGCATCACGGCTTCAAGCCGATTATCCTGGTCGTCAACAACGGCATCTACGGCACCATCCGCATGCATCAGGAGCGCGAATATCCCGGCCGGCGCAGCGCCACCGACCTGACCAACCCGGACTTCGCCGCCTTCGCGCAATCGTTCGGCGCCTTCGGCGAGACGGTCGAGAAGGACGACGACTTCGCCGGCGCCTTCGACCGCGCCGTGGCCGCCGACCGGGTCGCGCTGCTCGACCTGCGCACCGATCCGAACGCCATCACCACCCGCACCACGCTCGCCGCCATCAAGGACGCGGCGTTGCGGCGACAGCAAGCCTGAGGGACAGCGCCATGACCGAACACAGGAATTTCATTGCCGGCGACTGGGTCGACAGCAGTGACGTCAACCGGAACATCAACCCGTCGAACCTGGGTGACACCGTCGGCGAATACGCCCGTGCCAGCGCCGACCAGGTCGAGGACGCCATCGCCGCGGCCGCCGCCGCCGCGCCGGCCTGGAACCGCGGCCCGATCCAGCAGCGCCACGACCTGCTGGACGCCATCGGCAACGAGATCCTGGCCCGCAAGGACGAGCTCGGCAACCTGCTCAGCCGCGAGGAGGGCAAGACCCTGCCCGAGGGTGTCGGCGAGGCCATGCGCGCCGGCCAGATCTTCAAGTTCTTCGCCGGCGAGGCCCTGCGGCTGGCGGGCGAGAAGCTGCCGTCCACCCGGCCCGGCCTCGATGTTGAGATCACGCGCGAGCCGCTGGGGACCGTCGGCATCATCACGCCCTGGAACTTCCCCATCGCCATTCCGGCCTGGAAGATCGCGCCGGCGCTCTGCTACGGCAACACGGTGGTGTTCAAGCCGGCCGACCTGGTGCCGGGCTGCGCCTGGGCGCTGGCCGACATCATCGCCCGGGCCGGTGCGCCCGAGGGCGTGTTCAACATGGTCATGGGCCGCGGCGCGGTCGTCGGCGAGGCCATGCTGGCCGACAAGCGCATCGCCGGCATCACCTTCACCGGCTCGGTCGAGACCGGCCAGAACGTTGCCCAGAAGGCCGTCGCGCGGCTGGCCAAGGTGCAGCTCGAGATGGGCGGCAAGAACCCGCTGGTGGTGCTGGACGACGCCGATATCGACGTCGCCGTCAACTGCGCCGTGCAAGGCGCCTTCTATTCCACCGGCCAGCGCTGCACCGCCTCCAGCCGGCTGATCGTGACGTCCGGCATCCACGACCGGTTTGTCGACGCGGTCGCGGCCAAGCTGCGGTCGCTCACCATCGACGACGCGCTCAAGCCCGGCACCGACATCGGCCCGGTGGTCGATCAGAGCCAGCTCGACCAGGACCTGAAATACCTCGATATCGGCAAGTCGGAAGGCGCCGATCTAGTCTGCGGCGGCGAGCGCCTGAACCGCGAGACCGAGGGCTTCTATCTGTCGCCGGCGCTGCTGGCCGGGACCACGAACGACATGCGTGTCAACCGCGAGGAGATCTTCGGCCCCGTGGCGACGGTGATCAAGGCGGGCGATTACGATGAGGCGCTGGCGGTCGCGAACGACACCGATTTCGGCCTGTCGTCCGGCATCTGCACCACCTCGCTCAAGCATGCCAGCGACTTCAAGCGCAATTCCGAGGCCGGCATGGTGATGGTCAACCTGCCGACCGCCGGCGTCGACTATCACGTGCCGTTCGGCGGCCGGAAGGGCTCCAGCTACGGCCCGCGTGAGCAGGGCCGCTACGCGCAGGAGTTCTACACGACCGTGAAGACCTCTTACGTCGCGCCCTAGGCCCGTCATGGGCAAGCTCGACGGCCGGACCGCCATCGTCACCGGTTCCGGCCGCGGCATCGGCCGCGCCATCGCCGTGAAGCTGGCCGCCGAAGGCGCGCGGGTCGTGGTCAACGATCTCGATGCCGCGCCGGCGGCCGACACCGCCGCCGCCATCGAGCGCGACGGCGGCGCGGCGACGGTGTTCGCCGGCGACGTGACGGCGCCGGAATTCGGCGAGGACATTGTCGAGGCCGCGCTCGACCGCTTTGGCGGCCTCGACATCATCGTCAACAATGCCGGCTATGTCTGGAACTCGGCCATCCAGAACCACTCGGACGCGCAATGGCAGGCCATGCTCGACGTGCACGCCACGGCGCCGTTCCGCCTGCTGCGCGCGGCGTCCACCTATTTCCGCGAAACGGCCAAGCGCGAGGTCGCCGAGAGCGGCATGCCGCAATGCCGCAAGGTCGTGAACATTTCCTCGACCTCGGGCTGGTACGGCGCCGCGACGCAGCTCGCCTATGCCGCCGGCAAGGCGGCCGTCGTCGGCATGACCCGCACGCTGTCGCGCGAATGGGGCCGCTACAACGTGACCGTCAACTGCGTCGCCTTCGGCCATATCGAGACCCGGCTGACCCAGCGCTACGACGACCGGCCCGAGACCATCCGGATCAAGGACAGCGACCACAAGGTCGGCTTCTCGCGGGAGGCCTATGACGACATCGTCGCCCGCACGCCGCTGCCGCGCGTCGGCCGGCCGACCGATGCCGCCGGCGCCGTCTACCTGCTGTGCATCCCGGAATCCGACTTCGTCAGCGGTCAGGTGCTGATCTGCAGTGGTGGTATGGTCTACTGACGTCCGGCGCTAGAATAAGGAACGGCATCTGAAGGAGACCCGTGATGACGATACCCGCCGAAGCCGCCGTCGCGCACGACACTGGGCCGGCCGGCCTGAACGAATGGGATCTGCGGGTCCAGCTCGCGGCCTGCTACCGCATCTTCGACATGCTGGGCTGGACCGAGCTGATCTACAACCACATCACGGTCAAGGTGCCGGGCCCGGAGATGCATTTCCTGATCAATCCGTTCGGGCTGCATTACAGCGAGGTCACGGCGTCGAACCTAGTCAAGGTCGACCTCGACGGCGCCCCCATCGGCGACAGCGACTGGCCGATCAATCCGGCCGGCTACCTGATCCATTCGGCCATCCATGGCGCCCGGCACGACGTCAAATGCGTCATGCACACGCACACCACGACCGGCATGGCCGTCGCCTGCCTGGAGGAAGGCCTGATCCAGTGCAATTTCTATTCGGCCATGCTGCAGGACGAGATCGCCTATCACGATTTCGAGGGCCTGACCACGCGTGACGACGAACGTCCCCGCATGCTGCGGGCGATCGGCGACAAGGACTATGTGATCCTGCGCAATCACGGCCTGCTGACCTGCGGCCGCTCGATCCCGGAAGCCTTCAACCGCCTGTTCCGGCTGCAGCGCGCCTGCGACGTGCAGGTCATGGCCTACGGCATGGGCCGGCCGGTGCGGCCGGTGACCGAGGAGGCCGCCGTCAACTCGACCCGCGACAACAAGACCTTCGATCCCGAGGGCCGCGGCGCCGAGCGTGATTTCGAGGCCATGGTCCGCCTGGTCGAACGCCGCGACGCCAGCTTCCGGAACTAGCCCGCCTTTCTCACCGCCCGCCGGCGAACAGTTCGTGCCGCAGCAGCTCGGTCTTGCCGCGGCGGGTTTCCGGCCGTGGCACCAGGCCCAGCGGACGGAAGCCGCACTTTCTCAGCACGCCGTTCGATCCGGCGTTTTCCGGGTCGGTATGCGCGATCAGCCGGTGGCAGCCCATGGCGCCGAAGGCATGTGCCAGCAGCGCCCGCGATGCCTCGGTGGCATAGCCCCGCCCCCAGTGCGCCGGGGCCAGCCAGTAGCCCAGCTCGGCGCCGTCCGCCCGGTCCTCGACCGACACGCAGCCGATCAGCGCGTCGCGTTCGCGGCCGGCGACCGCGAAGCGGCCCGGCGCGCCGTCCGCGTGGTCGCGCCGCACCAGGTCGATCCACTGCGACGCGTGCGCGTCGCCGTAGGGATAGGGCGGCGAGCCGAGCCATTGCGCCACCGACCAGTCGTTCATCGCCGCGACGATGGCGGCATGGTCGTCGGCGGTGAGGGCGCGCAGGCGCAGGCGCTCGGTCTCGATCTGCATCCGTCCCTCTCGACCGCCCGGCGCGTCGGCGGTCCGGCCCCGGCTATCGGACCGTGATGGTGATCCGCTCCGACGCCAGCGGCGGGTCGTGCGGAACATGGTTGTGGTCGCCCAGCATGAGCTGCAGCGTGTGCTGGCCCGGCGGCAGCGTCAGTTCGGTCTCGGTCTGTCCGCCGCCGAAGTGGCGGTAATTGTCGTCGGCCGGGATCGCATAGTCCAGGTCCTCGCCGGCTGGCAACGGGGCATCGATGATCAGGTGGTGGTGGCCGGTCATCTCCTTTTCGACGCCGGCCGGTGCGATGCCCATGCCCTTCAGCCCGAAGCGCACCGTGAACGGGCTGCGGACCGTCGCTCCGTCGGCGGGCGCGATCAGATAGACCTCGGCACCGGGCGCCGAGGGCGTTTCGCCGGCCGCCGCCACCGTCGGCAGCACCACCAGGATCATTGCGGCCATCAGACTCTGTCGCATGCTCATCCTCCCGTTCTCGTGCGTCGAAGCGTCAATTCAGCCATCCGGTTCCGCCCGGACGATGGCACCGCCTTGTCGGTCATGGCGGCGGCCCTTCGGGTACGTTTGCGGCGTTACCGTTCGGACAATGCCAGCCTTATGCCGAGCAGACCGAACGTGCCGGCGAAGGAGCGGCGCAGCCAAAGCAGCACGGTTGGACGCGAGATGACATAGTCGCGCGCCAACGACGCGCACGCGCCGTAGCCGACGAATACGATGAACGTCAAAAGCATGAACGTCAGCGCCAGCCCGAGAAGCATCGGCGTCGGGTTCTGCATGCCGGCGGGCACGAACTGCGGCAGGAAGGCCAGGAAGAACAACGAGAGTTTGGGGTTCAGGACGTTCAGGAAGATGCCGCTCAGGACGATGCGCCGCGCCGCCGTCTCGGTTCGCTCCGCCGACACCTCGAGCGCGCCGCCCTCCCGCAGGATGCTCCAGGCCATGTAGAACAGGTAGGCGACGCCCAGATACTTGACGACCTGGAACGCCACGGCGCTGGTGTGCAGGACCGCCGCCAATCCGACGATGCTCGCCAGGACATGCGGCACGATGCCCAACGTGCAGCCGAACGCCGCGACGATGCTGGCTCTCATGCCCTGTCCCAAGCCGACGGCAAGCGTGTAGAGAACGCCCGTGCCCGGCAGCAGGATCACCACGATGGACGTCAGCAGAAACTCGATGCCCATGACCGGCCCTTCCGATTGCCGGCAGTCTACCCGAAAACTAGAACTTGAGCCGCAGTTCGAGCTCGATGTTGTGGCTGCTGTATTCGGAGCTGAAGCTGGTGCCGTCCGGCGCCTCCAGGTCGGGGTCGCCGGTGGCGAAATAGCGGTAGCCGAGGCCGATGGCCGAGAAGGCCGTGGTCTGGTAGGCGACGCCGATCATGGCCTGGTAGGCGAAGACCACGTCGTCGTCATCGACGATGCCCCGGCCGCCGCTCGCCAGCTCGGCCTCGACATAGGCGGCGCCGGCTCCGATGCCGACATAGGGCATCCAGCGCGTGCCGGTATCCAGGTCGTAATAGCCGTTCAGCATGAAGGCGATCGATTGCACGTCGCCGTCCGCCTCGGTCTCGCCGCTGAAGCCGGCGCCGGTCAGCCCGTCGCGGTCGAAGTCGAAGCTGTCGGCGTCGTTGGTCCGGCCGGCGACCTCGGCCTCGGCCCGCAGGCTGCGGGTAAAGCTGTAGCCGAAGCTGCCCGAGACGCCGAGGCCGGCATCGTATTCGCTGTCGAAGGCGACCGATTCGCCGTCGTTGCCGGCATCGTCCAGCAGCGCCAGCCCGCCCTTGACGCCGACGCCCACATAGTAGCTGTCCTTGAACCAGGAACCGGCCGTCGCCGGCGCCGCCAGCGACAGCGCCAGCACGGCGGGAACGGCGCGCGCGAGGCCGCTGCTCATGTCAGGCCCAGCAGCGCCGGCAGCTCGGCCATGTCGCGGAAGACGCGGGCGCCGGCCAGCCGCTGGGCGCGGCCGTCACCGTCCGGCACATAGCCGTAGGTGGTCATCTCGGCGGCGATTCCGGCGGTGATGCCGGTGACGCTGTCCTCGATCACGACGCTCGCCGACGGCGGCTGGCCCATGACGCCGGCGGCGTGCAGGTAGAGGTCCGGGGCCGGCTTGCCCCGCGGCACCTGCCAGCCCGAAAAGATGCGGTCGGTGAAATACCTGTCCAGCCCGGTGATGCCCAGCGTCAGGTTCGACTTCTCCAGCGGCCCGTTCGAGCCGACGCAGAACGGGACCTCCGCCGCCGCGAGCTGCTGCAGCACCCGCTCGACGCCGGGCACGGGCCGCAATTCGCGGCGGAAGGCGTCGGCCGTGCGGGCCCGGAACGCCGGCACCCAGTCTTCGGGCAGCGCCCGGCCGAGCTGTGCCTCGATGCTGGCGACGATGTCGCCCATGAAGCCGCCGGTATAGTCGCGGCGGACCTCCTCATAGCTGATCGGCAGGCCGGCCTCGACGATGGCTTCGGTCAGCATCCGGTTCTGGATCGGGTCGCTGTCGACCAGCACGCCGTCGCAGTCGAAGATCACCAGCGCCGGCGTGACGACGCTCAGCGGTCCGCATTGCGGCCGGGCAATATGATCGCCGCCGTCTGCGATGACAGGAACCTCCGTGCTGCCGGACAGGGCCGTTGACGGTCTCTATAGGCGCAAAAGCCCCGCCGCTCAAACGGTTCCGCCGGCCGCGGCGGTTTTGTCCGTCAGTAGCCCAGGCCATAGGCGGCATAGCCCAGCAGCAGCGCCGGGATCATCGTGTAGAGGGTCGCGACCACGGCCGCTTTCGGGGCCATCGCCATCGCCGGGAACAGGGCGTCGCCGTCATTGCCGATGGCGTTGCCGAGCTGCGCCGACAGCGGCACGACGCCGGTCAGATAGAGTGTCGTCACCACGATCGCCGGTCCGCAGCCCGGCAGCAGGCCGACCAGCACGCCGATCAGCGGCAGCAGCACGGCGGCGTTCCTGAACGCGGCGGCGATGTCGATGCCGGAATAGTGGCTGCCCAGCTCATAGGCCAGGAAGCCGGCGACGACCCAGACCGTGACGAAGCTGGTGGTGGCGACGACGCGCGGCGACAGCGTGGCGTCGGCGTTCGTGGTGTCGGCGGCGGCCCAGCCGCCGGCCCAGATCAGCAGCGACAGGCCGCCGCCGGCGACGCCGATCCACAAGGTCGGCTCCGCCACCGGCAGGAAGCCGAGCAGGGCATCGGTATCGACCTGAAAGGCCAGCAGCAGGCCCAGCGCCAGCCCCGGCGCCAGTAGGGCCATCCACAGCCGTGTCGCCGCGCCGGGCGGCAGCCGGGTTCCGGCGCCGGTGGTCCGGACCGGTGGTCCGGTATCGGCGCGCATGAAGTCGCGGCCGTGCAGGCGTTCGACGATCGCGCCGCTGACGATGCCGACGACCAGGCTCAGGCCGAACACCAGCGCCGCCGTGTCCGGCTCGCGCGCCAGCAGCAGGAAGGCGGCGTCGCCCATGGTCGACGTCAGGACCGCGATCAGGCTGCCGAATCCGATCGAGCCGCGCAGGTATTGGGTGACGACGATAACGGCGCCACCGCAGCCGGGCAGGGCGCCCAGCAACGCGGCGATCGGGATCTGCCAGGCGGTCCGGCGGGCCAGCCAGTCGGACAGGTCGACCCGGAACACGGTCTCGAACAGCAGCGCCGCGGCCAGCGTGGCGGCGACGAAGACGCTGACCGCCAGATAGGCGTCGCTCAAGGCGGCAAGCGCGATCTCGCGTGCGGCGGGGTCGATCAGCATCAGGGCCGACAGCGCGGCCAGGGCCAGGACGGGACCGACGGGCGCCCGGGTGACGCCAAGGCCACCGGGCGTCAGTTGCCGTCGGATCGACGAGACCATTGCGGGCATGGTGGCTAACCTTCGAGACTGCGACGCCGGCGGGCGGGAATGATATGATAATGAGAATTAATATCATTCTAGAAAATATCAAGGGCAAATCGCGCCGTCGCGCCGTGGCCGGCCTGTCACACCATCGACACGGCGCTTTGTTAACCATGTTGACGTGGACGGCGTAACGTTCGACCTTGGCGACAGGCGGGAGATCGGGGATGCGCGTCGGATCGATGCGGCATTTGATCGCGGCGGGGCTGGTCCTGACGCCGCTGGTGGGGATGACGGCGGCTGCCGGGGCCGGGGATGCCGTGCAGCTCGGGCCCCGGCCCTACTATCTCGTCGCCGATATGGACGAGGGGCCGCTGAAGACGGCGCTGCGGCAATGCGCCGCCGGTCCGTTCGAGAAGACCGACTTCTCGATCGGCCATCGCGGCGCGCCGCTGCAATTCCCCGAGCATACGAAGGAATCCTACGAGGCTGCGGCGCGCATGGGCGCCGGCATCCTCGAATGCGACGTGACCTTCACCAAGGACCGGCAGCTCGTCTGCCGGCATTCCCAGTGCGACCTGCACACGACCACTGACATCCTGGCCGTGCCGGCGCTGGCGGCGCAATGCACCCAGCCGTTCTCGCCCGCCGACCCGGCGACCGGCAGGAAGGCGTCGGCCAGATGCTGTACGTCGGATATCACGCTCGCGCAATACAAGACGCTCAGCGGCAAGATGGACGCCGCCGACAGGACCGCGACCACGGTGGCGCAATACATGGGCGGCACGGCGGACTGGCGCACCGACCTCTACGCCACCGGCGGCACGCTGATGACGCACGCGGAAAGTATCGAGCTTTTCAAGCGTTTGGGCGCGAAGTTCACACCGGAACTGAAGTCGCCCAGCGTCGCCATGCCGTTCGACGGCGACTATGGCCAGGCCGACTACGCCCAGCAGCTCATCGACGAGTACAAGGCCGTCGGCGACGATCCGGGCGATGTCTTCGCGCAATCCTTCAACATCGCGGACGTGCGCTACTGGATCGCGAACGAGCCGGACTTCGGCCGGCAGGCGGTGTATCTCGACGGGCGCTACCGCGACGCCGGCTTCGACCATACCCGGCCCGGGACCTGGACGCCGAACATGGAAGCGCTCGCCGCCGAGGGCGTGCGGATCATCGCCCCGCCGATGTGGATGCTGGTCGGGCTGAACGCGGACAACGAGATCGTGCCGTCGGCCTATGCCAGGACGGCGCGCGCTGCCGGCCTCGACATCATCACCTGGACCATCGAGCGCTCCGGCCCGCTGCGCCAGGGCGGCGGCTGGTACTACCAGACCGTCCGGGACGCCATCGACAATGACGGCGACATGCTGACCAAGCTCGACGTGCTGGCCCGCCAGGTCAAGGTGCGCGGCATCTTCAGCGACTGGCCCGCCACGGTGACCTACTACGCCAACTGCATGGGCCTGAAATAACAACAGCCTAGGCGAAATTTCTTCTACATTTAGATAGAAATACTCTCTATTCCATTGATAATATTGATGTTAAAATAGGGACAGTCCCTATTTTTCGGAAATCGCCGTCATGCCGGTGGAGGCGGGTAAGGTCGCGGCCACCTTTTCCACGTGGCCTTCCGCGCCGGCACCAACGAGGCCGGCCGCGCGAACGGACGGCGCGTCAGATCGGCACGCCGCCACGGGCCTTCAGGTTGGCCAGGAACGCGCGCCGGGTCTTCGGGCCGAAGGTCAGGAAATGCGGGTCCGGGTCGGCCCGGTATTCGGCGCGCCGCCGCTCGATGCGGTCGTCGCGGGCCCGCCGCAGCACCTCGTCCACGTCGATGCCATAGGCGCTGGCGGCGTTCAGGCCGAAGATCTGCGCCTTCAGCTTCGGCGTCAGCTTCGGATAGCCGAACTTGTCCCGCAGCTCGTCGGAGATCTGGAACCGCCGGAACGCCTGGATCTGGTCCTGCGGCGAGCCGTACCAGATGCAGTCCGAGCCGTAGAGCACGTTGCGCTCGCCGATGTGCTTGACCAGCTTGCCGAGGATGTGGGCGGCGCTGTCCGGGTCGCGCAGGGCGAAGCGCCAGGTGGAGCCCAGCTCGGCATAGACGTTGGCGTTACGTCCGACGCCGTTCTCCTCGACCGAGCGGATCAGTTCATCGACCCCCTCGCCCCGCTTGGGATCGTAGGGGCCCTCCGCCTGGCCGGCCACGAAGCCGGAGTGATAGACCAGGAAATTGACGTCCGGATACATCTTGGCCACGACGCCGATGTCGCTCGCCAGGCTGTGCTCGTAGGATTCGCGGCCGAAGGGCAGGCCCTTGTGCACGCAGATGTTCTTCACGCCGAGGGCGCGGGCCTTCTCGATCATCTGCAGGCCCAGCTCGTCGTGCAGGAAGAAGCCGCGGCCGTCGGGGCCCCACTGCGTATAGCACTTCCAGGCCGAGACACCCCAGGTCTCGGCCAGCTCGTCCATGCCCTCCAGGTCGCCCTCCTGGTTCGGGTTGGCGCGGCCGTGGATCAGCAGGCGCTTGGTGCCCTCCATCTCGTCGATGATGCGCCGGGT
>JANQKO010000695.1 GCA_028281075.1 Alphaproteobacteria bacterium
TGTCATGGTTCCGCGTCCGTTACCGCCGGGATTGCCGGGACCGGTCCGTTCGCGCCGGCCGGCGGCATGCCTCGCATGCCGGGCCGGATTGCGCAAGACCCGGCGGCGCGCGGATCAGTGGGCCGGCGTGACGGCCCGGGACAGATCGGCACCGTCGAGCCGCGCGTCCCGCAGATCGGCGTCGGTGAGATTTGTCGGGCAGGCGCGGCCGATGGGCTTGCCGTCGGGCCCCTTCAGTTGGACGGGGTCCAGCTTCGCGCCGGTCAGCGTGGCGCCGCGCAGGTTGGCGCTGGTCAGATTGGTGCCGGACAGGTCCGCGTCGCTGAGGTCGCAGTCCGACAGGTCGGCATAGGACAGGTCCGCCATCACCAGCTTGCAGCGGCTTAGATGGGCGCCGGACAGGTCGGCGCCCGAAAGGCTGCTGGCCGACAGATCCAGCCCGGCGAAGGCGGCGCCCTTCAGGTCCTGGCGGTCCATCTGCAGCCGCTCGCCCTTGGCGCCGTTGGACGACAGCCAGACCGTATGGCTGTCGAGGCGTTTCTGCATCGAGGGCGACACGATGGCGGTGTTCCTGCTGACGACCGCGCCCATGAGGCTGGCGGTCGAGAGATCCACGTTCGTCAGCACCGCGCCGCTGAGGTCGGCGCCGTCCAGCCGGGCCTGCTTCAGGTTGGCGCCGCGCAGGTTGGCGCCGGACATGTCGGCATGCTTGAGCCGCGCGCCCTCGAGGTTCGCGCCGGCCAGGTCGGCGCCACGGAAATCGACATGCTCGCCCTCGACGCGCGACAGGTTGGCGTCGCGCAGGTTCGAGTTGGCGAACCTGGCATGGTCGAGCTTGGCGCGTTTCAGCTTGGCCTGGTTGAGATCGACGACGGAAAGGTCGGTGGCCCGCGATGGCTCGGCCTGCATCACGGCGCCGGGCCGCAGGTCGGATTCGGCCAGGTTGACGCGGATCATCCTGGCGCCGCCGAACCGCGCGCCGCGCAGATCGGCCCGCGCGAGGATGGCGTCCGACAGATCCGCGTCGTGAAAGTTGGCGGCGAACAGATCGGCATACTGGAACTTGCCGCGCGTCAGCACCGCATGGCTGAAGTTGACGGCGCTGAGCAGGGCCTGCTGCAGGTCGATGTCGGCCAGATCGCGGCCGGACAGGTCGCGATTGCGCAGATCGGCCCGAACGCCACCGGGCTGTTTGGCCACGTAGCGCCGATGATCCTTCAAGATGGCGACGAGTTCACGAATCGTTAACGATTGAAGCTCCAGCGGCGCGGCGACTGTCACATCTTCCCCCATCTAGCGTCCGTTCGGAATTGCCCTTGCCGGAAACCGGGCCGAAAGACCCATGTTCAGTAGGTACATTACATATGCCAACAAACGAGATTATCGGCAGGTTTGGTTTGAGAATTACTAAGCCTTAGGACGGAAACGCCGGGACGGTTAAGCGGATTGGTTCCATCCGGCGTGTTGCTTTTCGCCGAATGCGATCCAAATTCCTTGATTGTGGGAAAATGATGGAGTGCAGGACCATGCCGGATGGACTGCGGACCACACGCGCCGGGCGATCGGCGCGCCGGTTCCTGACCCGGTCCGGTCTGCTGCTGGTCTTGGGGGTGTTCGCCGCCTGTTCGCCGCAGGACATCTACCGCCGGACCTGCGAGGGCAAAGGCCTGCAGGCGGGTACGCCGCCGTTCGCGGAATGCCTGGCGCGTGAACGGGCGGCCGTGGAGCGGATGGGCCGGTCGCGGCGCGGCGGCGGTCCCTAACCCGCCCTTGTCAAACCCGACACGGCCCGCGCGTGGCGGTTGTCGGGCCCGATCCGGGCGTGCGAAGCTGCCGGCGAGATGCCGGAATTGCCGGACATTACCGTCTATATCGAGGCGCTCGAACGCCGCATCGCGGGCGCGCCGCTGCGGGGCATACGGGTGACCAACCCGTTCCTGCTGCGCACGGCGGAACCGCCGGTTGCGGCCGCCGCCGGGCGGCGGGTGACCGGCCTGGAGCGAATCGGCAAGCGGATCGCGATCGGCCTGGAGGGCGATCTCTGGCTGGTCCTGCACCTGATGATCGCCGGACGGCTGCACTGGCGGCCGCCGGGCGCGAAACCGCCGGGCCGGCGCGGCCTGGCGGCGTTCGGTTTCCCCGAGGGCCCGGTGGTTCTGGCCGAAGCGGGCAGCAAACGCCGGGCCTCGCTGCATGTCGTCCAGGGACGGGATGCCCTTCAGGCCCTCGATCCCGGCGGGCATGAGGTGTTCGAGATCGACGGCGCCAGGTTCGGCGCGCTGCTGACGCGGGAGAACCACACGCTGAAGCGGGCGCTGACCGATCCGCGCATCTTCAGCGGGATCGGCAACGCGTTTTCCGACGAGATCCTGCACCGCGCCCGGCTGTCACCCGTCGCCATGACCGAAAAGCTGACGCCGGCGCAGATCGAGACGCTGCGCCAGGCGGTCCGCGAGACGCTCGCGCACTGGATCGACCGCCTGCGGACCGAGACCGGCGACGACTTTCCGGAGAAGGTGACGGCGTTCCGTGACGGGATGGCGGTGCATGGGCGCTACGGCAAGCCCTGTCCCGATTGCGGCACGGCCGTGCAGCGCATCCGCCATGCCAGCAACGAGACCAATTACTGCCCCCGCTGCCAGACCGGCGGCAGGCTGCTGGCCGACCGGGCCCTGTCGCGGCTGTTGCGGAAGGACTGGCCGCGCACGATCGACGAACTGGAGCGCATGGGCCGGGTTTGAGGCACACGGACCGGCCGGTTCAGGCGGCGACGGGCAGATACTGGTACAGCCAGGTTTCCGTCAGCGTCCGGCCGCCGGCGCGCAGGAAGCAACGCAGATCGACCGGCTGATCGCCGTCCGCATGCAGGTCGAAGAAGGCCCGCCAGCGCTCCGTGCCGACGACCCGCAGCGCGTAGGCGTTGTCGATCCGGCCACGCGAGGCTGAAATCACCGGCTCGACCGGGGCCCGGCGGCGCAGATGGCGCAGCGGACCGCCGGCGAAGTCGATGACGAACTTTCGCGCGCCGTCGGGCCGGGACTGGCCGGGCACGCCGCCGCGTCCGAGCCGGGTATGGCGGACCCGGCCGATGCCGTCGTCGGCGTAAGGTTCGTCGCCGAGCCAGTGCAGGCGATAGCTGAACGACCATTGGCTGCCGGCGGTCACTGGCTCGGCCGGCAGCCAGTAGGCGACGATGTTGTCGTGGATCTCGTCGTCGGTCGGGATCTCGACCAGTTGCACGGCGCCCCTGCCCCAGCCGCCGCGCGGTTCGACCCAGACGCTGGGACGGCGGTCGTAGAAGACGCCGTCATCCTCGTAATTGTGGAACTGGCGGTCGCGCTGCAGCAGCCCGAAACCTTTCGGGTCGCGATCGGTGAAGGAACTGGTGATGACCCTGCCGGGGTTGTTGAGCGGGCGCCAGATCCGCTCGCCGCCGCCGGTCCAGATCGCCAGACCGTCGCTATCGTGCACCTCGGGCCGCCAGTCGGTCGCCCGGTGCCGGTTGTTCTCGCCGAACCAAAACATGCTGGTCAGCGGCGCGACGCCCAGGCGCGCGATGCGCCGGCGCGCGAACAGCTCGGCCCGGACATCCATGACGACGCCGGCCGATCGGGTGCAGTCGAAGCGATAGGCGCCGGTCAGGCCGGGGCCGTCCAGCAGGGCGTAGACGGTGATCGTCCGCGCCCCCGCCGCCGGGCGCGCCAGCCAGAACCGGGTGAAGCGGGGAAACTCCTCGGGCCAGGGCATGGCCGTGTCGATCGCGATGCCGCGCGCCGACATGCCGTACTGGTCAAGGGCGCCGGCGCTGCGGAAATAGGCCGCGCCCAGGAAGACCAGCCAGTCGGTCTCGCCATCCTCCGGATTCATCAGGCGGAAGCCGGCGAAACCGAGATCGTCCGGCAGCCCGGCGGTAAGGCCGCCGTCGTCGAAGTCGAAGAGATGCCTGGAATAGACGATCTCCCGCGCGACGCCGCCATCGACCACGTGAACGGTGACCGGTGCCTTGAAGTAGCGGCCGAGATGAAAGAACCGGACCGGAAACGCCGCCGCGCCGTCGGCCCAGAGCGCGTTTTCGGCACGGAAGCGGATTTTCTGGTGGGTGTCGTAGTCGATGGCTTCGAGCCGGTCGGGATGGCGGATGTCCGGCGGCCGGAAGGCCGTCGCGGCGGTTTCGCGCGCCAGGTTCCGCAGCCAGGCGAAATCGAACGCACGCGGCGGTCCGAACCGGACGGCCGCGGCGCGCGCCGGCGACGGCCGCGCCAGCGGCCAGGCCGGCAGGGTCGCCGCGGCGGCGAGCAGACGCCGGCGCGACAGGGCGCTGGCATTGGCGTGCGGACGCTTGGACATGGTTGCTTCGGTTTCCCTCCGGGCCACCCGGCGATACGGCGCGCCGTGTCGGCGCCGCTGGCAATAGCAGCTAGGCACCGGGCGGCGCGGCGCAAGCCCGGTCCACGCGGTTGTCACAGGCCGCGGGGCCGTCGAACCGTGACGTGATTTCGTCCCCTTGTGAGACGGTTCACAGGCGCCGGCGACGGTGGGTCATACATATGGGCCGCCGGCAACCGGTCTCCGCATCCGACATCCGGCCCCGCTTGATCATCACGGGCTGCGACATGCGTTACGACATCGACGGGTTTGGCAATACGAGTCGCGCGGCGGGTCCGCGCTGGCGCGATCCGCGTCGGGACGATCCGCGCGGCGGTCTCCACCTGGCTGACGTTCGGCCGGCCGCGTTCGGCCGCGACCGCGCGCTTGCACGGATTTCCGCGTCGACGTTGACGAACCTGGATCTGTTTCCGCTGAACGGCGTGACGCTCGGCCGGACCTCGATGGCGGAACTGCGCCGGCTCGGCCATCGCTCGCGCTATATCGACGATCAGACGGGCGAGCCGTTCCGCTGCTATCAGGTCGATGGCATCAACTTCTGGTACCTCGATGGCAACGTCGCCGAAAGCGTGTTCCTGGCCCATGGCACGCCGATTCCGGAACGATGGCGGACGCTCGGGTTTTCCTGGACGCACTCCTTTGACCATTACGGCGAGCTGCTGCGCCGGCTGGGTTTCGACGTGGTGGTGACACGGCAGCCGGCGACGCGCTGGTTTTCGGACCGGCGGTCGTTCTCGGCGGAGCTGGAGGGGCGTCGGCAGGGCGATATCGGGTTGCGCATCAAGCTGGACTTCGATTTTGGCGATGGCACCAAAGCCGGCGATATCGAGACGTTGTATTCGATCGACGTGGCCGTCGCCGGATAGCGTGTTCCCCGCCGGCGCGCGGACGCCTAATAGGCGTAAAACCAAAATTTGAATCACTTAATGGATCGTTTAGCTCGTCTGTCTAATGTGGCGTCAGGATGGCGATCGATGCCCGCGGTCGCGGGACGGCATCCATTGCGGTACAGATGATGCGCGACGCGCTCGCTTTGGCGACGGCAGCCGGCGATGGCGACAACCGTTTGGGCGACGGACCTTCCGAGATGGGCGTGTGGAGAGATCAACCGTTCCTCGATAGCTGCGATCAACGCATCGCGTCGCTCTACCGCTATTGGACGGAGAAACGGCGCGGCCGGCCGATGCCGGGACGTGGCGACATCGATCCGATCGAAATGAAGCCCTGGCTCGGCCGCCTGGCGCTGATCGACGTGGCCGCGGAACCCGACGGCCTGCGCTGGCGTCTTGTCGGCTCGGAACTGACCATCCAATCCGGCACCGACCTGACCGGCAGGCGCGTTGACGAAGCGAGCCTGCTCGGCGATACGGCGCTGGCCCACGAGGCGCTGATCGAGTTCGTCGACAACGGCGTGCCGCGTTACCGTAACGATCCCCTGACGGCCGTGTCGGGCTGGTTTCGCAGCACCGAGCGTTTGTACCTGCCGCTTTCGGGCGACGGGCGGCGCGTCGATATGATCCTGCTCTATGTGCTGACCGATATCCTGGTCGATCCTTACGACCGCGACTGACGGCGGCGGAAAACGCGCCGGCGCGTTTTCCGCTCACGCGGGATCTGGACCGGCCCGCTCCCCCACCCGGCCACCCAGCGACAGTATCCTATGGGTGGCCGG
>JANQKO010000696.1 GCA_028281075.1 Alphaproteobacteria bacterium
CCGCGCGGCGGAGCTGGCCATGCGCCGCCTGATCGAGGCCGAGCGCCCCGACGACGGTGTCCAGGGCGAGGAGTTCGGACACCGCGACGGCGCCGGCGACTGGCACTGGATCCTCGATCCGATCGACGGCACCAAGTCGTTCGTGACCGGCTCGACCATGTTCGGCACGCTGATCGCGCTGACCTATCGGGGCGAGGCGGCGCTCGGCCTCATGCACCAGCCGGTCACCGGCGAACGCTGGCTGGCCCACGGCGGGGCGCCGACGACGCTGAACGGCGACCCGGTGCGGGGCCGCGCCTGCGACTGCCTCGGCGACGCGGTGGTCTTTACCTCGGGCCTGGAATATTACCGCGACGGCGCCAATCGCGCCGCCTTCGAGCGGCTGCACGACGCGACCCGCTTCACCCGCTTCAGCGGCGATTGCTACGCCGTCGGCCTGCTGGCCATGGGCTTCGTCGACATCGTCATCGAGGGCACCATGCACGTGCACGATTTCGCCGCCCTGGTGCCCATCGTCGAGAATGCCGGCGGCCGCATCAGCGACTGGCGGGGCCGGCCGCTCGACATGCGGCGCCCGAGCGAGGTCGTCGCCGTCGGCGACCCGGCACTTCACGAAGCCGTCATCGATGTGTTGGCGAGCTAGCATCCGTGCCCTAAATCCTTTGCACCGGCGGCGTCAGCCGGACATGCTTGCCGAAGCAACCGGAAGGTCGGCCATGAAGCGGCCCGCAATCGCCCTGATCCTGGGACTAGTGCATGCCGGCGGCGCGGCCGCGGCCGGCGACGCGGCCACGACGCACGCGCTGTCGCTGTTCGACAGCGTCAGGTACGGCCCGGACTTCCGCCACTTCGACTATGTCGATCCGGACGCGCCGAAAGGCGGCCTGCTGCGGATGGAGGCGATCGGCACCTTCGATACGCTCAACCCCTTCGTGCTCAAGGGGTCGGCCGCGATCGGCCTGGGCCTGGTCTACGACACGCTGCTGACGACGTCGCAGGACGAAGCCTCGACCAGCTACGGCCTGCTGGTCGAGCACATCGAGCTGCCCGGCGACCTGTCCTGGGTGACGTTCAAGCTGCGCGACGAAGCGCGCTGGCACGACGGCAGGCCGATCACGCCGGCCGACGTGATCTTTTCCTTCAACGCGCTGAAGGAAATGGGCGTGCCGCTGTTTCGCTACTACTACGCCAATGTCGCGTCCGCCGACGAGCTGCCCGGCAACAAGGTCAAGTTCAGCTTCAGCGGCGGCGTGAACCGCGAGCTGCCGAACATTCTCGGCCAGCTTCCGGTGCTGCCCAGGCACTACTGGGACGGCCGCGCGTTCGACGCCACGACGCTGGAGCCGCCACTCGGCAGCGGCCCCTACCGTATCGCCGGTTTCGAGGCCGGACGCTCGATCACCTACGAGCGCGTGCCGGACTATTGGGGCCGCGACCTGCCGGTGAAGAAGGGCCGGCACAACTTCGACCGCATCCGCTTCGACTATTACCGCGATCGCACGATCTCGCTCGAAGCCTTCAAGTCGCACGGTCTCGATTTCCGCAGCGAGAACTCGGCCAAGACCTGGGCGACGCAATACGCCTTTCCGGCCGCCAGGGACGGCCGCGTCATCGTCGAGACGCTGGCCGACAACAATCCGGCCGGCATGCAGGGCTTCGTCTACAACACCCGCCGGCCGAAGTTCCAGGACCCCCGGGTGCGGCAGGCGCTGGCCCATGCCTTCGACTTCGAATGGTCGAACAAGAACATCTTCTACGACCAGTACAGCCGCACCCGCAGCTATTTCGAGAATTCCGAGATGGCCGCGACCGGCCTGCCGGGCCCGGCCGAGCTCAAGTATCTCGAGCCGCTGAGGGGGCAGATCCCGGACGAGGTGTTCACGGCCGAATACCGGCCGCCGGTGACGGACGGCTCCGGCAACAACCGCCGCGGCCTGCGGACGGCGACCCGGCTGCTTCAGGCCGCCGGCTGGCGCGTCACCGACGGCACGCTGACCAACACCGCGACCGGCGAGGTCATGACCATCGAGTTCCTGATCGCGCAGGCCAATTCCGAGCGCACGATCGCGCCGATAATCCGCAACCTGAAGCGTCTCGGCGTCGCGGCCAGCATCCGCCTGGTCGACACCTCGCAGTACCGCAACCGGCTCGACCGGTTCGACTTCGACCTCGTCACGAGCTGGTTCCGGCAGTCGCTGTCGCCGGGCAACGAGCAGCGTGATTTCTGGGGCAGCGAGACGGCCGAGCGTCCGGGCAGCCGTAACCTGATCGGCATCAGGGACCCGGCCATCGACCGGCTGATCGAGCAGGTGATCGCGGCCCCGAACCGGGCCGAGCTGGTCGCCGCGACGCGGGCGCTCGATCGCGTGCTGCAATGGCACCATTTCATGATCCCGCAATTTCACCTGAACAAGTACCGCATCGCCTACTGGAACCGCTTCGGCCGGCCCGAAACCAAGCCGAAATATGGTCTCGGTTTCTCCGATACCTGGTGGGTCGATCCCGAGAAGGACGCGGCCATGCGGGCAAAAAAGGCCGCGGCACGGGACTAGCGCGCCGCCACACCGCGAGGACCGACATGCGAACCGCGACCGTTCTGCTCACCACCCTGCTGACCCTGATCGCGGTCCCGTCGACCGCGGCCCGGGCCGAGAACGGCGGCATCACCAAGACCTGGGCCATCGCCGAGTTCGGCACGCCGCTCTACGGCGACGGCTTCACGCACTGGCCCTACGTCAATCCCGACGCGCCGAAGGGCGGGCGCGTGGTGCTGGGCGCCTTCGGCTCGTTCGACAGCCTCAATCCCTACCTGCTGAAGGGCGACTGGGTGCGCAGCATCGGCCTGACCAGCGATGCCCTGATGACGAATTCCGGCGACGAGCTGTCGAGCGCCTACGGCCTGATCGCCGAAACCGTCGAGTTTCCGGCCGACAAGAGCTGGATGATCTTCAACCTGCGGCCCGAGGCACGGTTCCACGACGGCGTGCCGATCACCGCGCACGACTTCGTCTTCGCCTTCGAGATGATCCAGGAATACGGCCGGCCGTTCCTGCAGTCGTTCTACCGCGACGTCGAGGGCGCGGAAGCGCTCGACGACCACCGGCTGCGCTTTACCTTCAAGACCCGCGACAACATGAAGCCGCTGATGATCGTCGCCGGCACCTCGCCGCTGCCGCGCCACTACTGGAAGGACCGGGAATTCAACGCGACGACGCTGGAGCCGCCGCTCGGCTCCGGCGCCTACCGCATCAAGGACGTCGTGCCCGGCCGGCGCATCACCTACGAGCGGGTGCCGGACTACTGGGCCGCCGACCTGCCGGTGAACCGCGGCCTGAACAATTTCGACGAGATCCAGTACGAATATTATCGCGACGACTCGGTCCGGTTCGAGGCCTTCAAGGCCGGCAAGATCGACTTCCGCCAGGAGAACCGCGCCCAGCGCTGGGCCACGGGCTACGACTTCCCGGCCGTGAACGACGGCCGCGTGGTGCGCCGCGCGGTGCCATCGGAGACGCCGCGCGGCCTGCAGGGCTATTTCTTCAACCTGCGCCGGCCGCACCTGTCGGACGTGCGCGTGCGCCAGGCGATCAGCAATCTCTACGATTTCGAGACCACGCGGCGCCTGCTGCTGTTCGGCCAGTACAGCCGCAGCAAGAGCTTCTTCCCAAACTCGGATTTCGGCGTCAGCGGCCCGCCGACGCCCGAGGAGGTGGCGATCCTCGAACCTTTCGCCGACCAGCTTCCGCCGTCCGTCATGACCGAGGCCTTCGAGCCGCTGGTGACCAAGGGCGATGGCCGCATCCGCCAGGGCCTGCGCCGGGCCAAGCGCCTGTTCGAGGCGGCCGGCTGGCGGATCAGGGACGGCAAGCTGACGAACGCCGCCGGCGAGGTCATGCGGGTCGAGATCCTGATGGTGTCGCAGGCGCAGGAGCGCCTGGCGGCGCCGTTCGTGAAGAACATGGCCCGCGCCGGCATCGAGGCCAGCCTGCGGATCGTCGACACGGCGCAATACGAGGTCCGGCTCGACGATTTCGACTTCGACATGGTCTCGGTGGCGCTGAACTTCTTTCCGCCGCCGGGCCCGGAACTGCGGTCCTATTTCGGCTCACCGGAGGCGGCGGTACGCGGATCGGCGAATCTCGCCGGCATTCAAAGTCCGGTCGCCGACGCCCTGATCGAGCGGATCATCGCGTCCCGCGACCTGGACGCGCTGAAGGCGACGACCCGGGCGCTGGACCGGGTGCTGCTGTCGGAACATGCCGCCGTGCCGCTGTTCCACAACGACGAGGCCTGGCTCGCCCATTGGGACTTCTTCGGCTATCCCGCGCGCAAGCCGCGCTACGCCGTCGGCTTCCCCAGTTCGTGGTGGGTCGACGCGGACAGGTTCGCCGGCCTGCGTGGCGGCAACTGACCACGCCCCGGCGGAAACTGATATAATCGCGGCAATGAATGCCGTTTTCATCGTCCTGCTGGGGCCGCTGCTCCTCGCCGCGGCGGCGGCCGGCGCCGCGACCGCGGCCGGCGGCGACGATCAGGCCGGACGGCACGGCTTCGCCATCCTGGGCGAGCTGAAATACCCGGCCGACTTCCGTCATTTCGACTATGTGAACCCCGACGCGCCCAAGGGCGGCACGGTGCGCCTCAACTATCACGGCAGCTATGATTCGCTGAATCCGTTCATCCTCAAGGGCGTGGCCGCGGCCGGCAACAACCCGTTCGGCGCCGGCGGCAGCGTGCTCGGCTTTCAGCCGCTGATGGTCGCGGCCGGCGACGAGCCCGACTCCTTCTACGGCCTGATCGCCGAGCGCGTCGCCTTCGCCGACGACCGCCGCGCCGTCACCTTCACCATCCGCGACACCGCGAAATGGCATGACGGCACCCCGATCACGGCGGACGACGTCGCCTTCTCCTTCGACACCCTGAAGTCGGCCGGCCGGCCGATCTACCGCGTGCTGTACCAGGACGTCCTGGAAGCCAGGGTGGTCGGTCCGCGCCGGGTCCGCTTCGTGTTCCGCGACGGCGCCAACACGCGCGACCTGCCGGGCCATATCGCCGGCATGCCGGTGCTGTCCAAGGCCTATTACACGGCGAACACCTTCAACCAGACGACACTGGAACCGCCGCTGGCGAGCGGCGTCTACCGCGTCGCCCGGGTCGATGCCGGCCGTTCCATCACCTACGAGCGCGTCAGGGGCCACTGGGCCGAGAACCTGCCGGTCTATCGCGGCCGCTTCAACTTCGACACCATCCGCTTCGACTATTACAAGGACCGCGAAATCGAGCTGGAGGCGTTTTTCGCCGGCAAGATCGACTTCCGCGAGGAATTCACCTCGAAGAGCTGGGCGACGAAATACGACGTGCCGCCGGTACGCGACGGCCGCATCAAGCGCGCGGTGCTGC
>JANQKO010000698.1 GCA_028281075.1 Alphaproteobacteria bacterium
TAGGCCGCTTCCAGCAGCACCACTTCGCCGGCCCAGGCGGCGACGCCGGCAAGCAGCGTGGCGCCGGCCGCCAGCCAGGGCATCAGCGTCAGGCCGATGACCGCGCCGATGCCGCCGAACAGCGCGCCGGCGGCGGCGCGCCAGGCGGCCGGCAGGCCCTCGGTCAGCGTGTCGTTCAGCACGGTCTCGGCCGCGGCGGCGTGCAGGTAGACGCCCGGTACCGTTCTGACGGCCTGCGCGGCGACCTCGATGGTCGCGGCCGCCGGCAGCGGATACCGTCCGCAGGCCCGCTGCGCCGGGGATTTCGACGCGGCGGCCGGTTCCGACAGCGGCAGAAACCTGTCGACGGCGCGTTTGCGGTCCTCGTCGGGCAGGGTGGTGCCGACGAAGACGATGCGGTCGGCGAAGATCTCCGCGAACCCCGCCGGATCGCTTTCGGCGCACAGCAGCACGTCGACCAGCGCGTAGGTCGGGATCGACTGCAGATCCCGCCTCGGCGCCAGCAGGACGTCCGGCGGCATGGGTGGCCCGCCGGCCTTGGCCAGCACGGCGGCCGCGAGTCCCGGCGGCCATTCGCCGCCGATATCCAGCGGCGCCCGTTGGACGCGCCGGTAGACACCGTCCTCGTCGGACGCGATCTCCAGCATGCCGAAGGTGGCGGCGTCGTGGCGCAACGCCGCCAGGTAGGGGTCGGCCGGCACCGTGGCGGCCGAGCGTCCCAGCACCAGCCGGTCGCGGTTTCGCGACAGCGCGACCATGAACGGCTGGTCGAAGCGCTCGATCAGGGCGTTGCCGCTATAGGCCAGCAGGAAATCGAAGGCGATCGCCTTGACGCCGGCCCCGGCCAGGTCGGCGATCAGGCGTTCCCAGACCCTGCCCAGCATGGGGCGGGGATAGTCCGCCAGGCGCGAATGCGACAGGCTGCGCTCGTCGACGGCGATCACCACGACGGGCGACGGCCGCGTGTCCGGGGGCGGCCAGACGGCGGCGCGCTCGGCGACGGCGAGGTCGTAAAGCAGGCCGTCGACGCGGCCGATTCCTTCCACCAGGTAGGAAAGCACGCCGCCGCCGATGGCGCAGATGGCGATGGTGATGGCGACGGTGCGCCGGTGTAGGGTCACCCGTTGTCCCCCCCCAACGGCGGGCCGCCGTTACTCGACGCGAAGCAGCGTGAGCGGCGCGCTGCCGCGCTGTTCGGCGATCGTCGCCGTCAGGCTGTGCCGGTCCTTGCCGTCATCGCTCAGCAGGTCGATGTCGTATCGGGTCCCGGCCTTCAGCGGCGCCGTGCCGTCCGGCCAGGTGAAGCGCCAGCCGTCGATTCGGCCTTCGAAGACGATCGCGTCGCCGTCGCGGACGCGCAGGCGGGCCACCCGCGCCCGTTTCGCGCCGACCAGCACGAAGCTCGGCCTGGTCGTCAGCCGCAGGCCGCCCGGCGTGATATTGCGCAACTGCACGCCGCTGACCTCCATGCCGACGGCGACGGTCTTCGGGCACTTGCTGCGCCGGACGTCCAGAATCCTGCCCTTCTGTGTCGTATAGGTCTGGCGCGAGAAGCTCACGCGGCCGCCTTCGACCACCACGGTCTCGCAGCGCTGGTAGTGCTGGAACTCCATCCGCCCCCCGCTGCCCAGGTCGATGGACATGCCGGCGGAGACCTCGTCGAACGGGCCGACATCGGCGCTCGCCGCGCCGACGATGTCGGTGATCAGGGCCACCGGCCGTTGCGCGGCGGCGATCTCCGTCCATCCCATGGTCGCGGCCAGCGCGACGAAGAAAAACGCCGTCAGGCTCGATCGTCTCATAGCCCGGCTCCACTGGTTCGATGCGTCGATCTTGGACCCGAGTATGGCACAGGGGGGCATCGCGGTCTGTGACACCGGCCACTTTATTCGCCCGGGCGGCGGACGGCGCCGGCGCCGCGACACAACGTCGCGTAACGCCAAGCCTTTGATCCAAATCAATGTTGCGGCGCAGCACGGTCAGCAGTCTGGCTCCCGAAGAGCGGCCCGTGCGCTATACTCGCGTGCACAAGTCATGCGCGTCGGCGCCGGGACGAAAGGGCGTTAGAGGTGACAGCCATGAACATGCTCGCGGGCATTCTGTTGGCGATCGGATCGTTGCTCGGTGCGCTGCTGGCATCGAAATCGGTGGATGCGGCGTTCTACTGGCACGGGCTGCTGCTCTGCGTGGCCAGCGTTGCCGGGCTGATCGTCCTGATCAAGCGGCATTACGACGCCGCCGCCGTGACCGCCGGCGGTCCGGCCGTGACACCCGTCGCCGGCGCCGGCGTGGTCTACAACGACGCGGTCGTGCGGGCCGGCGTGATCGCCTCGATGTTCTGGGGCATCGTCGGCTTCCTGGCCGGCCTGGTGATCGCGCTGCAACTGGCCTATCCGGCCCTGAACCTCGATCTGCCCTGGACCACCTTCGGCCGCCTGCGGCCGGTACATACGTCGGCGGTGATGTTCGCCTTCGGCGGCAACGTGCTGATCGCCACCTCGTTCCATGTCGTGCAGCGGACCTGCCGGGCGCGGCTGGCCGGCGAGCTGGCGCCCTGGTTCGTGTTCTGGGGCTATCAGCTCTTCATCGTCCTGGCGGCGACCGGCTACATCTTCGGCATCACCCAGTCGAAGGAATATGCCGAGCCGGAATGGTATGTCGACCTCTGGCTGACCATCGTCTGGGTCGTCTACCTGCTGGTCTTCCTGGGCACGCTGTGGCGCCGGCAGGAGCCGCACATCTACGTGGCGAACTGGTTTTACCTCGCCTTCATCGTCACCATCGCCATGCTGCACATCGTCAACAACCTGGCGGTGCCGGTCTCGCCGTTCGGCGCCAAGAGCTACGTGCTGTTCGCCGGCGTGCAGGACGCGCTGACGCAGTGGTGGTACGGGCACAACGCGGTCGGCTTCTTCCTGACGGCGGGCTTCCTCGGCATCATGTACTACTTCGTGCCCAAGCAGGCCGAGCGGCCGGTCTATTCCTACCGGCTGTCGATCATCCACTTCTGGGCCCTGATCTTCCTCTACATCTGGGCCGGGCCGCATCACCTGCACTACACCGCCCTGCCGGACTGGGCCCAAACCCTGGGCATGGTCTTCTCGGTGATGCTCTGGATGCCCTCCTGGGGCGGCATGATCAACGGCATCATGACCCT
>JANQKO010000699.1 GCA_028281075.1 Alphaproteobacteria bacterium
GCCGCGTGCAGGCGCTGTGGTGCCCGGCCGGTCTGACCCGTCAGCCGGAACGCTGCACCGCCGCCGCCGACCGCCGTGGCTTCGGCCTGGCGCTGGTCGGCGAATAGGGGGCGGGTGATGAGCAGGTTGAAAACGGGCCGCCGCAGCGACATCCCGCCGTTCATCGTCATGGACGTGATGAAGGCGGCGGCCGACCGGGCGGCGAGCGGCGCCGACGTCCTGCACATGGAGGTGGGACAGCCGTCGACCGGCGCGCCGGCGGGCGTGATCGCGGCGGCGAAGCGGGCGCTCGACGAGGAGCGGCTGGGCTATACGCTGGCCATGGGGATCGAGCCGCTGCGCGCGCGCGTCGCCGCGCATTACCGCGACCGCTACGGCCTGTCGGTGCCGGCCGAACGGATCGCCGTGACCACCGGCTCGTCCGGCGCCTTCCTGCTGACCTTCCTGGCGGCCTTCGATCCCGGCGACAAGGTGGCGATCCTGCGGCCGGGCTATCCCTGCTATCGCAACATCCTGGCGGCGCTGGACATCGAGGTGGTGGAGATCCCCGTCGGTCCGGCGACGCGGTTCCAGCCGACCCGGGACCTGCTGGACGCGGCCGGCGGCGCGGGCCTGGACGGCCTGCTGATCGCCAGTCCCGCCAACCCGACCGGGTCGATGCTGCACCCCGACGAGCTGGCCGATCTGGTGGCGTACTGCGCGGCGAACGGAATCCGCTACATCTCGGACGAGATCTACCACGCGATCAGCTACGGCGTGCCGGAGCAGACGGCCGCCGCGTTCAGCGACGACGTCATCGTCATCAACAGCTTCTCGAAGTATTTCTGCATGACCGGCTGGCGTCTCGGCTGGACGCTGCTGCCGCCCGACCTGGCGCGGCCGGTCGAGCGCCTGGCGCAGAACATGTTCATCTCGCCGCCGACGCTGCCGCAGCACGCGGCGCTGGCCGCCTTCGATTGCCGCGAGGAGCTGGACGTCAACGTGGCCCGCTACGCGCGCAACCGCGACGTGCTGCTGGCCGAGCTGCCGAAGGCGGGATTCGACCGCCTGGCGCCGGCCGACGGGGCCTTTTATCTCTATGCCGATGTCCGCCGGCTGACCAACGACTCGGCGGCCTTCTGCCGCGAGATGCTGACGGCGACCGGCGTCGCGGCGACGCCCGGCATCGACTTCGACCCCGTCGACGGTCGCGCCTTCGTCCGCTTCTCGTTCTGTGGCACGACCGAGGAGACCGCCGAGGCGGCCCGCCGGCTACAGACCTGGCTCGCTTAGCCCGCCGGCGGCGCCGGGATCAGCCGCGGCGCTGCCACCAGCCGCGCCGCTTGGGGCGGTCGTCGGCTTTTTCCTCGGTGACGGATTCCGGTTCGATGGTGGTGACCGCCGGCGTTTCGATGGCCTCGGGCGCCTCGATGCCGGCGGCATAGGGCGAGGGCGCGTCCTCGACCGCCGGCACGGCGGCCAGCGGCATGGCCGCCGGTTCCGGCATCTCGTCCTCGACCGGTTCCGCCTCGGCGACCGGCATCTCCGGCCCGGCCTCGTCCACCGCCGCCACGGCCGGCTCGGGATCGAACGCGGGCAGGGGCGCCGGGTCGGCGACCGCGAGCGGCGCATCCCCGTCATCGTCCGGCATGGGCGCGGACACGACATCGACGCCGGTATCGAAGCCGGAGTCGTGGGCGATCTCGGGCACCGGCGCGTCGACGTCACTGTCTGCCTCGACCTCGACGTCGAGGTCCGCCGGCGCCTCGGCGCCGTTTCCGGCCGTCGCGTCTGCCCCCGGCAGCGGCGGAATGTCGACATCGTCGACGCCATCACCGACGTTGGTGGCATCCGTGGTATCGGTGGCGTCGACCGTCGTCCCGGTGGCCGGCTCGGCCTCGCCGTCCGCCGTCAACTCCTCGGCCTCTGCGCCATTGGCGGCACGCTTGCGCCGGCCGCCCCGGCGGCCGCGACGCCGGCGTTTACGCGGCGCCTCGGGGTCCTCGCCGTCGTCGGCACTTTCGGTGGCCTCGGTGGCCTCGGCGGCCTCGGCGGTCTCCTCGTCCGGCGCCGCTTCCGCCGCGACCGGGGCCGTTTCGGCCTCGCCGCCGTCCGCGTCCGACCGCTTGCGCCGTCGCCGGCGGCGGCGCTTCCGCCCGCCACCGTCGGCGTCCGCGCTCTCGTCCTCGCCGCCGCCGCTGGTGGCGGCGTGGTCGGCGATCGCGACCACGTTGCCGGCCTCGCCGGGCGCGCGGCTGACGTCGATGTCCAGCCGGTAATCCGGTGGCACCAGATCGTCGTCGCCGAAGACCTGGACATGCATCTCGTAGCGCTGCTCGATCGCGTGCAGGCCCTCGCGCTTCTGGTTCAGCAGATAGAGCGCGACGGCGGTCGGCACATGCACGGTCAGGCGGGCGGCGCGGCCGCGGATGCCTTCCTCCTCGATCGCCCGCAGCACATGCAGGACCGTCGATTCCGTGGAACGCACGAAACCGCTGCCGCCGCAATGCGGGCAGGTCACCATGCTGGCCTCGAACAGGCTGGTGCGCAGCCGCTGCCGGGACATCTCCAGCAGGCCGAAGGTCGAGATCCGGCCGACCTGAATGCGCGCCCGGTCCGATTTCAGGCACTCCTTGATGCGCCGCTCGACCGCCCGGTTGTTGCGGTTGACCTCCATGTCGATGAAGTCGATGACGACCAGCCCGGCGAGGTCGCGCAGCCGGAGCTGCCGGGCGACTTCCTCGGCCGCCTCGAGGTTGGTCTTGAGCGCGGTCTCCTCGATATTGTGCTCTTTGGTGGACCGGCCCGAGTTCACGTCGACCGCGACCAGCGCCTCGGTCGGGTTGATCACCAGGTAGCCGCCGGAGCGCAGGTTGACCACGTTCGAATGCATCGAATCGAGCTGCTGCTCGATCTGATAGCGGTGGAACAGCGGCGTGGTGTCGCGATATGGCTGCACCTTCTTGGCGTGGCTGGGCAGCAGCATGCGCATGAAGTCCTTGGCGGCGCGGTAGCCCTCGTCGCCGTCGACCTGGATCTCCTCGATTTCCTTGCGGTAGAGGTCGCGGATCGCCCGCTTGATCAGGTTGGCTTCCTCGTAGACCAGCGCCGGCGCCGAGGATTCCATGGTCAGCTCGCGGACATTGTCCCACAGCCGGATCAGATACTCGAAATCGCGCTTGATCTCGGATTTCGTCCGGTTCATGCCGGCGGTGCGCACGATGACGCCCATGCCCTCGGGCAGTTCCAGATCGGAGACGATCTTCTTCAGCTTCCGCCGCGCCACCTGGTTGACGATCTTGCGGCTGATGCCGCCGCCGCGCGCCGTGTTCGGCATCAGCACGCAATAGCGGCCGGCGAGCGACAGATAGGTCGTCAGCGCCGCGCCCTTGGTGCCGCGCTCTTCCTTGACGACCTGGACCAGCAGGATCTGCCGCTTCTTGATGACCTCCTGGATGCGGTAGGTCCGCTTCGGCCGCTGCCGCGGCCGCGGCACCTCGTCGAGGGCGTCGTCGCCGCCCGCGGCTTCCTCGGCCGAGGCGGCCTCGCCGGCCTCGTCGCCGTCCTCTTCCGGCTCGCCGTCGCCCTCGCCATCGTCGGTCTCGTCGGCCTCGGCCGCGTCGCCGTCGTCCCCGACCTCGCCCTTTTCCGCGGCCTCGTCGTCGAGCGCCGCTTCCTGGGCGGCCTGCTCGGCCTCCTCCTGCAGCAGCGCCTCGCGGTCGGCGACCGGGATCTGGTAATAGTCGGGATGAATCTCGTTGAAGGCCAGGAAGCCGTGGCGGTTGCCGCCATACTCAACGAACGCCGCCTGCAGCGACGGCTCCACCCGCGTCACTTTCGCCAGGTAGATATTGCCCTTGAGCTGCTTCTTGGTCGACGATTCGAAATCGAATTCTTCGAGTCTGTTCCCACTGACGACGACGATTCGAGTCTCCTCGGAATGCGTCGCGTCGATAAGCATACGCGTCGTCATGATTTTTCAACCGGCATGTCCGCCACCCGCGGGCAACGCACACACCGACCCCTTACTCGGCGAAGCCGGCGACGTCGGAGTCAACCCATCGAACGAATCAGCCCAGATATTTGAGGCGGCTGACCAGGAAGGGGATGCCGAAGAACGCCACAAGCCCGAAAAGTCGGGACGCGGCTTCGAGTTTCTGCACCAATTCGCGTTGTCTTGAGCTCAACGGCGGTTTGCTGGAACCAGAGCCCTCGTCTGCACTACCCAGCGCCCCGTCGAAAAGCCGCCGGCTGAGAAAATCTTCAGCCAAACCGACTGCGGAGTTACTTCGCCGGCATTCTAACCTCTGTAATCCCGCTTCGACAAACGCTTTTCTTTCATCATCCCGTGTGATTTGCCCCTAGGCGACAGAAACGCGGATGTCATATATGGTGGAAGGGTATTCGCGGGCACACCAGATATTCCATGCGCGGTTTGCTGTATCTGATCGGGATCGCCACGGCCGTTCTCGTGCCGGCATGGGCGGCCGTCGCCGCGGACGCCGTCGTCAGCGGCGTCCGCACCGGCATCCACCCGGACAAGACCCGCCTGGTGTTCGATCTCGACCGATCCGTCGACTACAGCATCTTCACCCTGTCCGACCCCTATCGCGTGGTCATCGACCTGCCCGACCTGGACTGGCAGGTGCCGTCGACGGCGGGCAGCCGCGCGGCCGGGCTGATCGACCGCCTGCGCTTCGGCCTGTTCCGTCCCGGCAACAGCCGGGTCGTGCTGGATCTGAAACGGCCGGTCCGGGTCAAATGGGCGACGATGCTGCCGCCGCGGGACGGGCACGGGTACCGCTTCGTGATCGATCTGGTCGAGACCGACCGGGCGGCGTTCCTCGCCGCGCTGGCGCCGCCGCGGCCGCTGGCGACGCCCAGGGCGGGCACGGCGCCGCGGCCCAAGCCGCGGCCGGGCGGCAAGAAGGTCGTCGTCATCGACCCCGGACATGGCGGCGTCGACCCCGGCACGACGGGCGCGTCGGGCGGATTCGAAAAGGCGGTGACGCTGACCTACGGCAAGGCGCTGGCCACGGCCCTGCGCGAGCGCTACCGGGTGATTCTGACCCGCGACCGGGACATATTCCTGCCGCTGCAGCAGCGGGTGCAGATCGCGCGCGACGCGGACGCGGACCTGTTCCTGTCGCTGCACGCCGATGCCATCGCCGACCGCCGGTTTTCCGGCGGCGCCGTCTACACCCTGTCCGAGACCGCGTCGGACGACGAGGCGGCGGCGCTGGCGGCCAAGGAGAACAAATCAGACGTTATCGCTGGCATCGACCTGAACAACCAGGACCAGGAGGTGGCCTCGATCCTGATCGACCTGGCGCAGCGCGAAACCAAGAACTTCTCCTCCCGCTTCGCCGGCGTCCTGGTCTCGACCCTGCGGACGCAGGGCGTGCGGACGCGCCGCAAGCCGCACCGGTTCGCCGGCTTCCGGGTGCTGAAGGCGCCCGACGTGCCGTCGGTCCTGGTCGAGCTGGGCTATCTGTCCAACCCGCGCGAGGAGGCCCGCCTGCGGTCGGCGGAAGGGCGGGCGGCGATCGTCGCGGCGATCTCGGACGCCGTCGACGCCTATTTCGAGAATCTCTCGGAGTGAGCGTTCGGCAGGCCACATAAACGACATATTCATGGTGCAAGACGAAACATTAACCGGCTCGCCAAAGGGATCTCTGTCGCGGACATGCTGAGAGCACTGAGTTTCGTCGTTTCCGGCGGGTTGCTGCTGGCGCTGATCGGCGCCGGCGGTACGCTTTTCGTCCTCTGGCACTACGGCCGTGACCTGCCGGACTACCGGCAACTGGCGGATTACCGGCCGCCGGTGATGACCAGGGTGCATGCCGCCGACGGCAGCCTGATCACCGAATATGCCCGCGAGCGGCGGCTGTTCGTGCCGATCGCGGCGATTCCGCGCCGTGTCATCGAGGCCTTCCTCTCGGCCGAGGACAAGACCTTCTACAGTCATCCCGGCGTCGATTTCATGGGCATCGCCTCGGCCGTCGCGCGCAACCTGCGCAACTACGGCACCGACCGGCGGCCCGTCGGCGCCTCGACCATCACCCAGCAGGTGGCCAAGAACTTCCTGCTGAGCAACGAGGTCAGCGTCACCCGCAAGCTGAAGGAGGCGATTCTCGCCTTCCGCATCGAGCACGCCTTCGAGAAGGACCGGATCCTGGAGCTGTACCTGAACGAGATCTATCTCGGCTTCGGCAGCTATGGCGTGGCGGCGGCGGCGCTGAACTATTTCAACAAGCCGCTCGACGAGCTGAGCCTGGAGGAGGCGGCGTTCCTGGCCGCCCTGCCGAAGGCGCCGAACAACTATCACCCGCTGCGGCGGCCGGCGGCGGCGGTGGCGCGCCGGGACTGGGTGCTGACGCAGATGCGCGGGAACGGCGTGATTTCCGCCGCCGAGATGGCCGCGGC
>JANQKO010000033.1 GCA_028281075.1 Alphaproteobacteria bacterium
CGCGGCCCTGTGCCTGGCCGGCGCCTGGGTGTCGTTGATCATCGGCAGCCCGCTCGCATTGCCGTTGTGGGAGGTGTTCGTCCCGCTGAACATCCTGCAGTTCGGCCATCGGTTCAATTTCTCGTTCACGCTCTTCACCCTGCT
This sequence comes from Alphaproteobacteria bacterium, assembly GCA_028281075.1. Classification (GTDB taxonomy): domain Bacteria; phylum Pseudomonadota; class Alphaproteobacteria; genus JANQKO01. Next base: position 145 of record JANQKO010000033.1, read on the forward strand.
GGCGAGCGTCGCCGCGCTGGCCGTCGTCCAGGCCGGGCGGCCCTGGTCCTGGATCGGCCGTGCCCTGGTGCTGCCGGGGGTGCTGTCATGCGCGGCCGGGGCGCTGCTGCTGACGAAATACACGTTCGTCGATGCCCAGCCGTCGCCGTTCCTGCTGTCCGACGGCTATACCGTCAAGGGCCCGCCGGACTTTCAGCCGATCAACGCGAAACCGGCGCGCAACGACTATCTCGCGCGGGGCGGGTTTGCCGCCGAGTGCCGGGCGCTGGATATCGAATGCAGCGCGACGCGGCGCCATGTGCACGACCTGCGCTGGACGATCGACGCGGCGAGCGGGGCGCGGCTGCGTCTGCCCGTGCTGTATTTCCCCGGCTGGGCGGTCACGGTCGGCAACAAGGCCGTGGCGATCTCGCCAGATCCGGAGACGGGCCTGATTTCGGTCGCGGTCCCGGAGGGCCGTTCGTATATCCGCCTCTACTGGTCGTACGCGGACTACGAGCGGGTCGGCATCGCGCTGTCCTGGGCGGTCCTGATGCTGATGCTGATCGTGTTCGGCTTCCGCCGCCGGGCCGCCGGCCCCTCCGCCGACGGCGACACCTAAGCCCGTTTCTGCCCGCGTGTAACCGGGCGCCGGCCCGGCCCCAGGCTATGGCCGCCGCGTCAGCTCCCAGGCCTCAAGGCCGGCGAGCGGGCCGATGGGCGTGATCTCGTAGTGCTGCCGGAAGAAGCCGATCAGCCTGTGTTTCGGCATGCCGTGGCCGGCGAACTTGAGCCAGGGGGCGTCCCAGTCGCGCGTATCGAAGATCCGGAAGGCGACGACCCGGCCGCCGGCGTCGAGCGTGCCGTCGATCCGGGCCCTGGCCCGCGGCAGCACGGCCGGGTCGAAGCCGCTTTCGATCAGCGCCCGGTCGAGCTTCAGCCGGGGAATGCCGGGCAGGTCGAAGAAGGCGATATCCGGCCGGCCGGCATAGGTCGCGAAATGCACGATCAGGTCATTGCCGCCGAAGCGTGCCCGCATGTCGGCTTCGTGCGCCGACAGTGGATAAAGGGCCCGGGGCACGGCATAGAGGCTGAGATTCACCGCGCAGACCATGAACAGCCAGACCGTCGCCGCCGCGGCGACGGCCGTGGTGCCCGGCAACTGCGCGAACAGCAGCAGCGTCGGGAACGTGACCTGAAACCAGATCTCGGGATCGTTGACGTTGGTGGTGATCGCGAAGCCGACATGGCCGACCAGGAAGGCGAGCGGCGCCACGACCGGAAAGCCGCCGGCCAGCAGCCGCAGGCCGGCGGCCAGGTAGGTCGCGCCCAGGACGGCGATGGTCAGGACGAAGGGCACGATGTCGCGCGCCAGCGCCCAGGCATAGGGCGCCAGGCTGTCGATCTGGCCCCAGAGGCGCGCCCGCATGACCGGCCCGAGATCGGGCGTGAAGACATAGTTGTAGACCAGGGCATAAGCGCCGCGCGCCAGCCGGTCGACGAGGCCGAAGTCACGGGCGAAGGCATTGCCGTGTTTCTGCGCGACCTGGCCGAAGACGTAACCGAGGAAATCGAACAGGCCGCCGGGCTGGGCGACGTCGGCCAGATAGCCGACGAACATGGCCGCCGCGCCGATGCCGCAGCAGACCGCGCCGTAGGCCAGCATGGGCACCAGGCCGCGATGCCAGCCCCGGCCGGCGCGGTGGCAGATGAGCAGGATGCCGAGGGCGAGGAACGGCAGGACGGTGATGCCGGTGACCAGAAACGCCGTCGAGGCGCCGAGCGCCGCCGCCGACATGAGCAACCGGTACCAGTCGACGGTCCGACCGCCGGCGGCGGCCGTGTGCTCCCACAGCACGGCGTGATAGAGCGCGAGCGCCAGGAACGGCAGCGCTAGCATCTTGATATGGGCGGTCGGTGCCAGCGCCAGGACGTTGAAGCTGACGACCGCCAGTCCGGCGACGACGATCCGCAGCCAAAGCCGGTGGCCCAGCCGGCAGAGCAGGAAGTAGAAGATCGCCAGGCCGAGGGCCGCCGACAGCGTGTTGATCTGCGCCATGCTGCCGACGACATCGGTGGCGTCGCCGAACAGCCGGTGCCAGACCAGCGCCGCCGGCTGGAGGAATATGTGGAAGACCTTCCAGTCGAAGGTGTCGGCCTCGAGCTTGGCGGCATAGAGGGCCACGTCATCGGTCGGTACTTCCGAATAGAGCAGCCGGAAGAATATCCAGATGACGGCGAACGCGGCCGTCAGCTCAAGCCAGTCGCGCGGCCGGGGGGCCGGCAGGCCGCGGTCCGCCGGCGGCGTCAGGAGCCAGGCCAGCCTGGCCGGCGTTTCGTCCGCCGTCACGGTCGGTGCCGCGCCGCTGACCCG
>JANQKO010000049.1 GCA_028281075.1 Alphaproteobacteria bacterium
TGTCCATCGGGTCCCAGAAATGGTCGTGGGTGGCCGAGATGATGCCGTCGAAGGCATCGGTGCGCTGGGCATAGCGCGCGACGTCGATCATGGCCGCGAAATCGTCCGGCGCCACCGTGTTGTAGATCGAGTCGTGGGTGATGTGCGTCGCCATAACCGGGTCTCCGCCAGCGTGTTCCTCGCACCTACTTTACGTTGACGTAAACGTAAGGGCAAATGGTAAATGTGGCCTTGTACCGAGTTCCAATCGATATCCACCGATCGGAGTGGGTGCCTGGATTGCCGGGTCAAGCCCGGCAATGACGCTAAGGTGTTGGATTTAAAACATATTCGTCATCGCCGGGCTTGACTTGGCGATCCAGCCTCGGGCAAGGCCTCGCCAGTCAGATACGCGGCCTGTAAGCTGCCGGCCGTTTTGTCGTCTTACAGGGAAGGGGCTTGCATGACCGCGTCGGACGACCGGCTGCCGCTGGCGGATATCACCGTTCTGGAGTTCAGCCACGCGGTCATGGGACCGACCTGCGGCATGTTCCTGGCCGATCTGGGGGCCGAGGTGCTGAAGCTGGAGCCGGCGCCGGACGGCGACCGCACGCGGCACCTGGCCGGCGCCGGGGCCGGCTTCTTCGGCATGTACGGCCGCAACAAGAAGAGCCTGGCCATCGACCTGAAGGCGCCCGAATGCCGGCCGGCGGTCGAGGCCCTGATCGGCCAGGCCGACGTGATGATCGAGAACTTCGCGCTCGGCACCATGGACCGGCTCGGGCTGGGCTGGGACCAGGTCTCGGCCCTGAACCCGCGCCTGGTCTATTGCCAGCTCAAGGGTTTCCTCAGCGGGCCCTACGAGCAGCGCCGGGCGCTGGACGAGATCGCCCAGATGATGAGCGGGCTCGCCTACATGACCGGCCCGCCGGACCGGCCGCTGCGCGCCGGCACCTCGATCATCGACATCCTGGGCGGCATGAGCGGCGTGATCGGCATTCTGGCGGCGTTGCGCGAACGTGACCGGACCGGCCGCGGCGGCAACGTGCGCGCCGGCCTGTTCGAGGCGGCGGCGCTGACCATGGGTCAGCACATCGTGCAATACGCCATGACCGGCCAGCCGCTGCAGCCGATGTCGGTGGCGCCGCGGGCCTGGGGCATCTACGACATCTTCACGACGTCGGATGCGAAATCGATCTTCATGGGCGTCGTCACCGACACGCAGTGGCGGCGCTTCTGCGAGGTCTTCGGGCGCGACGACTTCGCCGCCGACGACCGACTGCAGACCAACAACGGCCGCATGGAATCGCGCGACTGGCTGGTGCCGGCGGTGCAGGAGATGTGCGGCGCGATGACGGCGGCCGAACTGCTGGCCAAGGCCGACGCGGCCGAGCTCGCCTTCGGCCCGGTCAACCGGCCGGAGGACCTGCTGGACGACCCGCACCTCAACGCCGGCGGCCGCATGACCGGGACCCGGCTGCCCGGCGGCGCCACGACCAAGGTGCCGCCGCTGCCGCTGGAGCTCGACGGCCGCGGCTTCGGCCTGCGGCACGACCCGCCGGCGACCGGCCAGCACGGGCGGGAGATCCTGCGGCGCGCGGGCCTGGACGAGGCGGCGATCGAGGCGCTGGCGGCGGCGGGACATATCGTTCTGCCGGACTGAGGTCGGCGGCGGCAGTTAGATCTTCCCACTCGGCAATTTGTCCGGGTTCAGCACCGCGGCGATGCCCTGGATGCGGCCGTCGGCGACGTCGAAGGCGAAGCTGGCGAACAGCATGCCGTCGATATGCACCAGCAAGCCGGGCTCGGTGTTGATCCGGGCCGCTGTCCAGGTCGTGCCGGGCGGCGCCTTCCGCATCAGGCCGAGCAGGAAGCGCGCCACCTTGTCGGCGCCCCGTACCACGTTCCGGGCCGCCTGGGCCTTGCCGCCGCCGTCGCTGGCAATCGCGATGTCGGCGGCGAACAGCGCCAGCAGGCCGTCGAGGTCGGCGCGGTCGCAGGCGGCCATGAACCGGTCGCGCAGGCGCACACGCTCGGCGTCGCTGACCGCGAAGCGTGGCCGGCCGGCATGCACCCGGTCGCGGGCGCGCTTGACGATCTGCCGGCTGTTGCTGGTGCTGGTCCCGAGCACGCCGGCGATTTCGTCATGGCGGTAGTCGAACACGTCGTGCAGCAGGAACGCCGCGCGCTCGCGCGGGCTCAGCGTCTCCAGCACCATCAGCAGCGCCATCGACAGGGCTTCCGCCGTCTCCAGGCGCGCGGCGGCCTGGGCGCCGTCGTCGATCAGCAGCGGCTCCGGCAGCCAGGGCCCGACATAGCTCTCCCGCCGCGCCCGGGCCGAGCGCAGATGGTCGATGCAGAGCCGGGTCAGCGTCGTCGTCAGCCAGGCGCGCGCCGCCGCGGGCTCGGCCAGCTCGGTCCGGTGCCAGCGCAGATAGGTCTCCTGCACCATGTCCTCGGCCTCGCTGAGGCTGCCGAGCATGCGGTAGGCGATGCCGACAAGGCGCGGCCGCTGTGCTTCGAACCGTGCCGCCTTGCCGCCGGCGTCCGCCGCCGCGTCAGACGTCGAAGGCATATCGCTGGCAGCTCTGGCCATGGCCCATGACTCGTTTCACGGTCGGAAACACCTGCGCGCCGGCGATGCCGAAGGCGAGGTCGACGATCGCCGCGTCACCGTAGCGCGCGGCCAGCGCCACGCGCACTTCGTCGGCCCGGGGGTCGCGGCCGACGCCGGCCCGGGCGAACAGATAGGCCTCGGTGAG
>JANQKO010000078.1 GCA_028281075.1 Alphaproteobacteria bacterium
TACGAGGACACCGACCGGCGCGACGACCTGCTGGCGCTGGCGCGCTTCCGCTCGATCAACGGCGAGACGCCGATCAGCCTGAAGGACTATGTCGCGGCCATGAAGGAGGGCCAGCAGGCGATCTACTACATCACCGGCGAGGACGCCGACGCGCTGGCCAAGAGCCCGCAGCTCGAAGGCTTCCGCGCCCGCGGCCTCGACGTGCTGCTGCTGACCGACCCGGTCGACGACTTCTGGCTGCAGATGGTGCCGAACCATGACGGCAAGGAGTTCAAGTCGGTGACCCGCGGCGGCGCCGACCTGTCCGAGATCGCCGTCGGCAAGGCCGACGACGCGGCGGACGAGGACGCCACGGAAATCCGCGATTCCGAGATCGCCACGCTGATCGCGCTGCTGAAGCAGAATCTGGGCGACGCGGTCAAGGACGTGCGCACGTCGGACCGTCTGACCGACAGCGCCGTCTGCCTCGTCGCCGACGAGGGTGACATCGACATGCATCTCGAACGCATGCTGAAGGCGCACCAGCGCCTTGACCAGGCCTCGGCCCGGATCCTCGAGATCAATCCGCGCCATGCGCTGATCAAGGCCTTGAGCGCCCGTGTCGGCGAGAAGGGCGCCGCCGACAGGTTCGCCGACATCTCGCTGCTGCTGCTCGACCAGGCCCGCATCATCGAGGGCGAGCCGCTCCCCGACCCCGCCGCCTTCTCCCGCCGCATGGCCGATGTGATGGCGAAGGGGTTGGTGGCTTAACTCGCCATATTCTTACCTGCTGATAAGCACTAGCCCTCACCCCAGCCCTCTCCCGTAAACGGGAGAGGGAGGGACCCGCGCGACGGTAGTCGCGTGGGAGGGTGAGGGCTGACTGCTGTCAGTCAAACCCCGAAAACCGCGTGAACTCTTCCACCGGCGCCCGTTCCGTGCGCAGGCTGTTCTCGACCGCGCTTTCATCCTCGTGCCCCAGCGACATGCCGCAGACCAGCACCTCGTTCCCGGGCACGTCCAGATGTTTGCGGACGATCTTGTGGAAGCGCGGCCAGGCGGCCTGCGGACAGCTATGCAGGCCGAAGCCGCGGACGGCCGTCATCACGTTGCCGATGAACATGCCGTAGTCCAGCCAACTGCCGATCTCCAGCCGCCTGTCGATGAAGAAGAACAGGCCGACCGGCGCGTCGAACAGCAGGAAGTTGCGGTCGTGCTGGCGGTAGGCCTTCTCGCGGTCGCTCTTCTCGATGCCCAGCAGGCCGTAGAGCGCCCAGCCGACGGCCCGGCGGCGCGCCAGGTACGGCTCGGGAAAGCGGTTGGGGTAGTAGTCGAACTCCGCCGCGTGCAGGCTGCCGTCCGTGTCCTCGGCGCGGGCCGCGCGGGTCTCGGCGCAGAGCGCGTCCTTGATGGCGCCGGCGCAGACATAGACCTTCCACGGCTGGGTGTTGGTGCCGCTCGGCGCGCGCGAGGCGATTTTCAGGATCTCCGCCACCGTCTCTCGCGGCACCGGCGTCGGCAGGAAGGCGCGGACCGAGCGGCGGCTGGTGATGGCCTCATGGGCATGCATGGGCGGAACTCCGGGAACAAGCGTCAGCGATGACGGGAAAACGTCGAGCGGCCGCCGATATTGCGACATTCGCCTCGCCGACGCAAAAGAAGCCCGGCCAACGGGCCGGGCGGGAGGGCACACGACTTATTGGAGGAGGTCAGGAACCGTCGCGGCCAAGTTCCATCTTGGCGGCGCCCAGGATGGGGCCGTGCATGCCGCGCTGCACGATCACCACGCAGCCGTCGGGGCCGCCCCGGTTCAGGTCGGCCGGGCTCAGCGCGATCTCCATCTCGCGGCCGCGCCAGAGGCCGAGATTGCGGATCTCGCGGACCACGTTGTAGTAGCTCAGCTTGCGCCCGGCGTTTTCGCCCCGGCGCACGTCGACATCGTGCAGTTTGTCGTAGAGCGCCAGCCAGACCGAGGCGTCGCCCTGGAAATGGCCGGCCGGGATGCGCACCACGATGCGGCCGTTTTCGTCGGTCCGGAAGCGGACCTTCAGCGCCATGCCGGTATTCCGCCGGGACGTCCCGATCGCCCGCTCGACCGCGCGGCGGTCCGAGCCGACGGTATGCGTCATGCCGCCGATCACCATCTGCGGCGTGTAGACCCGGCGGTCGCCCATGGCCGTGGCGTAGCCGCGCTGCCGGTCGGTGCTCTCGGGCGAGGCGAAGGTGTCCTTCCAGCCGATGTAATCCCAGTAATCGACATGGAACGACAGCGCGATCAGGTCGTCGCGCGCGGCCAGCCGGCCGAGATAGGCGTCGGCCGGCGGACAGGAGCTGCAGCCCTGGCTGGTGAACAGCTCGACCACGGTCGGCGAAACCGTCTCGGCCGCCTGCGCCGGCACCCACAATCCGGTCACCAGCGCGGCCACGATAGCGAGGTGTCGCAACGTCTTCATGACGGCTAACCTAGTCGGCGGCCGGTTCACTAAAAAGTCACGTGTCGGTGATTTTGCTGACCGAAACGTAAACGCGGATGAACGCGGATGCCGGCGGGCGAACCGGCCGTGCGCGCGAACTACGCCGCCATCAGGTTGCGCAGCACGTATTGCAGAATGCCGCCGTTGCGGTAGTACTCGACCTCGTCGACGGTATCGATACGGCAGGTCAGCTTGATCTCCCGGGTCGCGCCGTCGGCATAGGTGATCCTGGCATCGACGTCCATGCGCGGCGTGATGCCGCCGGCGATGCCGGTCAGGTCGAAGGTCTCCGCGCCGGTCAGCCCCAGCGTCTTGCGGTTCTCGCCGTCCTTGAACTGCAGCGGCAGCACGCCCATGCCGACCAGGTTCGAGCGGTGGATGCGCTCGAAGCTCTCGACGATCACCGCCTTGACGCCCAGCAGCCGGGTGCCCTTGGCGGCCCAGTCGCGCGACGAGCCGGTGCCGTATTCCTTGCCGCCGACCACGACCAGCGGCACGTCCTCGGCGCGGTAGCGCATGGCCGCGTCGTAGATCGGCATCACCTCGCCCGACGGCTGGTGCTTGGTGACGCCGCCCTCGGTGCCGGGCGCCATCTCGTTGCGGATGCGGATATTGGCGAAGGTGCCGCGCATCATCACTTCGTGGTTGCCCCGGCGCGCGCCATAGGAATTGAAGTTCACGGGCCGCACCTGGTGATCGGTCAGGTAGGTGCCCGCCGGGCTGTCGGTCTGAATGGCGCCGGCCGGCGAGATGTGGTCGGTGGTCACGGAATCGGCCAGGATCGCCAGCTCGCGCGCGCCGTGGATGTCCTCGACCGCGCCCGGCTCGGCGCCCAGGTCCTCGAAAAAGGGCGGGTGCTTGACGTAGGTCGAGATCGTCTCCCAGCCGTAGGTCGTGCCCTCGATCACCTTGACGTCGCGCCATTCCTTCGGCCCTTCGAAGACGTTGGCGTAGCGCGACCGGAACATCTCCGGCGTCAGGAACTGCTGCACCGCGCTCTGCACGTCGTGCGGGCTCGGCCAGATGTCCTTCAGGTAGACCGGCTGGCCGTCGCTGCCGGTGCCGAGCGGCTCGGTCGTGATGTCGATGGTCATCGAGCCGGCGAGCGCATAGGCGACGCAGAGCGGCGGCGAGGCCAGATAATTCGCCCGCGTCTGCGGGTTCACCCGGCCCTCGAAGTTGCGGTTGCCCGACAGCACCGCGGCGACCGACAGGTTGCCCTTCTCGACCGCCTCGACGTCGTCGGCTACGGCTGCACGACCTGCATCGGCAATTCCGGCCCGCTGGCCGAGAACATCGTCGAG
>JANQKO010000089.1 GCA_028281075.1 Alphaproteobacteria bacterium
GTCACCGAACGCGACGGCCGCCTGCGCCTGGTCCGGGACGGCAAGCTGCGGCGCGAACCCGTCGCCGGCGTGCCCGAGGTGGTGGCGCGCGGCCAGGGCGGCCTGCTCGACGTCGCCTTGCATCCCGATTTCGCCGCCAACCGGCTGGTCTACCTGTCCTATGCCGGGCGCGGCGACGGCGGCGTCAATACCGAGGTGGCGCGCGGCCGTTTCGACGGCGCGGCGTTGACCGACCTGGACGTCGTGTTCAGCGCCGCCCCGAAGACCGGCGGCCGCAACCATTACGGCTCGCGGCTGCTGTTCGCGCCCGACGGCACGCTCTACGTGACGCTGGGCGACCGCTACGGCTATCTTCAGCGGGCCCAGGACGTGCGCGACCATATCGGCGCCATCGTCCGCATCCGCGACGACGGCGGCGTGCCGCCGGACAACCCGTTCGTCGGCCGCGGCGACGCCCGGCCCGAGATCTACACCTACGGCCACCGCAACGTGCAGGGGCTGGCCCTGCGCCCCGCCACCGGCCAGGTCTGGGCGCACGAGCACGGACCGCGCGGCGGCGACGAGGTCAATATCCTGAAGGCCGGCGCCAATTACGGCTGGCCGGCGATCACCTACGGCGTCGACTATAGCGGCGCCGTCATCTCCGACCGCACCGCGGCGCCGGGCATGGAGCAGCCAGTGGTCTACTGGGACCCGTCGATCGCGCCCAGCGGCATGGCCTTCTACGACGGCGACAAGTTCCCGAACTGGCGCGGCGACCTGTTCCTCGGCGCCCTGTCGCACACCCATCTCCGCCGGCTGGAGCTCGACGGCGACCGCGTGGTGGCGCAGGAAGCCCTGCTGGAAGACCTCGATGCGCGCATCCGCGATGTCCGCGTCGGCCCCGACGGCTACATTTACGTACTGACCGACAGCGGCGACGGCCAGCTCATCCGCCTGGAGCCGGTGAGCTGACGCCGGCCAGCGGTTCGTTCCGACAAAACTGCACACATCGGCGCGCGTCGAGGGTACCATGTCAGGGCCGGATATGGCGTCCATGGGGCTCCGGAGGGCAGACGGGATGGATCTCGAATCGTTCAGGGGAACGTTGGACAACGATGCGCCGCCGGCTGACCTCGCGCCGGCGCTCCAGGCCATGTGGCATCAGGCCAAGGGCGACTGGCATCGGGCGCACGAGCTGGCGCAGAGCCAGGACGACGCCATCGGCGCCTGGGTGCACGCCCACCTGCACCGGGTCGAGGGCGACGCCGGCAACGCCGGCTACTGGTACCGCCGCGCCGGCAAGGACCACGCCAGCCAGTCGCTCGACAGGGAATGGGACGAGATCGTCTCGGCGCTGCTTTGAGTGTCTGTTTGAAAATGCCGTTGCCGGCCGCTCCCCCACCCGGCCACCCAATTCAGGATACGCTCGTTGGGTGGCCGGGTGGGGGAGCGGGCCGGTGCCGCCGAGAAAATGGGCTGACAGGCCCATTTTCAAACAGACTCCAAGACGCCGCGTCAGCCAGGCTTGCCGCCGCTGACGCGGGTCAGCGTCTCGGGGATGAATTCGTGTGACCCGACGTCGCGGAATCCCGCCGCTTCCAGATAGCCGATGCATTCCCCGACCGTGTGCGCCAGCCCGGTCGAGCCGCTGACCGCTTCCGACAGGCCCCAGAGTGCCGGCGCCAGCGGCCCGCGCCGGTCGTCGTCCAGCATCTCGCCGATCAGATGGAACTCGCCGCCCGGCCGCAGCGCCTGATACACGCGCGCGACCACGTCGGCGATGATCGACCGGCTGTATTGCGGCAGGTTCGAGGCCATGATGGCGACATCCGCGTCGTCGGGCAGGGGATCGCGGGTGAAGTCGCAGGCCGCGGCCGTGACCCGGTCGGCGACGCCGTTCTCGGCCAGGAATTCGCGCGTCACCTCGACCACCGGCGGCAGGTCCAGCACCACGGCGCTGATCTCCGGATAGGTCTTGGCGGCGACGATGCAATAGCAGCCCGAGCCGCCGCCCAGGTCCATGATCCGCCCGCGGCCGGCGAGATCGACCTGCCGGTGGAACCGCCGCGCCGCGCCCATGCCGATGGAATAGGTCGCGGCGTGGTACTGCCGCGCCCGCTCGACGGTGAAGCCGTCGTCGTACATGCCCAGCACGCGTTGGTCCGCGCGCCGCCGCCGCAGGTGTTCGGTCAGGCGGCCCCAGCCGTCCCAGCGCGGCTTGCCGAACAGCATCCAGGGGCCGGCATAGCCGGCCGAGCTTCGCACCAGGAACCGCTCGACGTCGGGCGCGTTGGCGAACCGGTCGCCGTCCCGGGCCAACAGCGTCATGGCGGTCAGCGCCGTCATCAGCCGTTCGGCGTTCTCCGGCTCGACGCCCATAGCCGTGGCGGCTTTGTCGATGCTGTCGTCGCCGTTCGAAATCGCCGTGAACAGGTCGAGCTCGACCGCGCTCATCAGCGCCGCCGACTCCCAGAACGCCTTCGCCACCCGCTGCAGCCGCACCGTATCGACCCGCGTCCCCGATCGCTCGCCCATGCCGTTCTCCCGCTCGTTCCCGCCGGCCACGGAAGTCTAGCAGGCCCCCGGCACCGCGCCATCGGCCATCTCAAAATAGGGACAGTCCCTATTTTGAAGGAAATTTCTGAATGATATCAATATACTAGATGTGAATAATAGGGACTGTCCCTAATAATGGTCCCTATCAACGTCGGGTGCGACCGGAACGGCCATCGGCCGTCGAGCAACGCGCGGCCCGCCGGCTTATCCGGCGCGCCCGCGCAGGCGCGGACCGAAAGGTCCGCTGCCGTGAGCGCGAAGATCCCAGCCCGGTTCCCAAACTGGGCGCCGGACTAGGAGGCGAGGCCTTCGAGCTGCGTGTCGTGCAGGCGGCGGTAGAAGCCGTCGTCGCGCGCCAGCATCTCCTCCAGCCGGCCCTGTTCGACGATGCGGCCGCGGTCGAACACCAGGATGCGGTCGACCTGCCGGATCGTCGACAGCCGGTGGGCGATGATGATCGTCGTCCGCCCGGTCATCAGCCGCTCGATCGATTCCTGGATCAGCGCCTCGGTGATCGAGTCGAGGCTGCTGGTCGCCTCGTCCAGGATCAGCACCGGCGCGTCGGCCAGGAACGCGCGGGCCAGCGCCACCCGCTGGCGCTCGCCGCCCGACAGCTTCACGCCGCGCTCGCCGACCGGCGTGTCGTAGCCCTGCGGCAGGTCCATGATGAACGCGTGCGCGTGCGCCAGCCGTGCCGCCTCGCGGATCTCCGCCTCGGTCGCGTCGGGCCGGGCATAGGCGATGTTCTCGGCCAGGCTGCGGTGGAACAGCACCGGGTCCTGCGGCACCAGCGCCACGGCCGCGCGCAGGCTCGCCTGCGTCACCCGCGCGATGTCCTGGCCGTCGATGCGGATCCCGCCGCCGTCGATGTCGTAGAGCCGCTGCACCAGCTTGACGAAGGTGCTCTTGCCGCTGCCCGACGGACCGACCAGCGCGATGCGCGCGCCCGCCGCGATGTCGAGGCTGAAGCCCTCGTAGAGCGGCGCCGCCTGCCGGCCGTAGCGGAAGGTCACGTCGTCGAACCGGATCGCGCCCTCGCGCGCCGTCAGCGGCACCGCGTCGGCCCGGTCGGCGACGCCCAGCGGCGTGCGCTCGAAGACGATCAGGTCCTCGATCTCGCTCATCGCCCGCTGCAGGTTGCGCACGTGCATGCCGACCTCGCGCAGCCGCCCGTTGACCAGGAAATAGCTGGTCAGCACGAAGGTCACGTCGCCCGGCGTCGCCAGCCCCCGGTGCCAGAACCAGAC
>JANQKO010000207.1 GCA_028281075.1 Alphaproteobacteria bacterium
GCGGCATCGCAACCCGTTGAAAAACAACAAACGTGGATCCTGGCCTTCGCCAGGATGACAACCTGGGTGGCTGCGGTGCGATTCTTTCACAGGCTCTCAACATGAGAATAAGCCGTTGAATTCAAATGATTCCTCATCCTGACGGAGTCCCGATAGGGGCTGTCTCGAAGGATGGTCGGCCGCGCGATCGGATCATTTCAACAGCCCGCTAGCCGGCACAGGCGACGGGCGCGCGGACCAGGCCCCAGCCGTAGATCGGGTCCTTGCCGGGATCGCCCAGGTCCTGAACGCCGCCGACCAGCGCGCGGCGGATATGGGCCGGACCGGACCGGGGGCTGCGCGCGACCAGGTCGGCGACCACGGCGGCCGCGAACGGCACGGCGAACGACGTGCCGTAGTGATACTTGCCGTCGTCGGCGCCGCTGGCGGCCCAGATCTTCACGCCGGGCGCCGCCAGGGTCAGGTAGTCGCCGCGGTTGGCGCGCCGGTAGGGCCGCAGCCGGCCGTCAACGGCGGTGACCGCGATCACCGAGGGATAGGCGGCGGGATAGACCGGCGGCGCGGCGGGGCCGTTGTTGCCGGCGGCCGCGACGACCACGATTCCGCTGGCGTCGATCTGCTCGATCGCGGCCGCGAGCGCCGTGTTCGGCGGGCCGGCCAGACTGAGGTTGATCACCGAGACCCGCTGCGCGGCGAGCCAGTTGAGGCTGTCGAGCAGGCTGACGGCGCTGGCGACGTCGCTGTCATCGTCGTCGCGGTAGAAGGCGTCCGCGGCATAGAGGCGGGCGCCGGACAGCAGGCCCGGCACATTGCCGCCGTCGTTGCCGACCAGCAGGGCCGCCACGGCGGTGCCGTGCAGGTCCGACGAGGCCTGCTCGCCGCGCGGCGTGAAGGCCCGCGTGACGACGCGGCTGCCGTCGAAGACCGGGTTGCGGGCATTGACGGCGGTATCGACCAGGCCGATGCGGCTGCGGGCACCGCAGGTCCGGCCGGCGAACCGCCAGCCGATCAGCTCCTGGCCGTAGCAGCGGTCGCCGTCGCAGCGGTCGCCCGCCGTGCGGTAGATGTGGTTCAGGTCGTAGCTGCCGCCGACCCGGTCCTCGAGCAGTTGCCGGGCGGCGATCGCATCGCTGCCGGGCGGCACGCCGAGCCGGGTGACGGCGACCTGGACGCCGCCGAAGACCTGCCGCGACAGGACGGTGAAGCCGAGCGCCGTCGCCCGGGCGATCGCCTGCGGGCCGGGATCGATGGCCAGGACCTCGTCGGGCTCGAAGGAGCCGGCGTCGCCCTCGGACGCCGACGGATCGACGCCGAACAGGTTGCCGAGATAGCCGAACAGGCCGGCCTCTTCGTCGTCGTCCGCCGGGTCGTCATCTTCGTCGTCGTCATCGTCATCATCGTCGCCGCTTCCGCCGCCGCCGTCGTCGCCATCCCCTTCGCCGTCACCGTCCCCGTCGCCGTCACCATCTCCGTCACCGTCCCCACCGCCATCGCCATCGCCATCGCCGTCACCATCGCCGTCACCGTCCCCATCGCCATCCCCGTCGCCGTCGCCATCCCCATCTCCGTCTCCATCGCCCTGGGCCAGAGCCGGCGATGTCAGCATGCCGGCGCCGTCCCGCAGGCCGGTGAGCGCCAGCTCGGCCGTCATCAATGCGATGGCGAGGATGACGGCGGCCGCCGGCCCGGTCAGGGACGGCAGCAGCCGGAACAAGACGGTCAGCGGCGGAATTCTGCGGTTCATGGTTAATTCAGCCTGTCGTCGGGTGAGCAGCTTCACGGTCTGGCCACCACACTGCTAAATATAACGGCGCAAGCCACAGTTTCTTCCGGGTGCCGAAATTTTGTTGGTGCCGCCCCCGGTTTCCCCGGATTCGGCCGACACGGGGGATCGGCCCGGAGATATTTTTCGTGCCCGGCCGGAAGAAGCCGTGAACCCAACCGTTGTCGTGGTGCGCAAAGGGATAAGGACCGGTGTCGGAAAGCACGAAACAGCAGATCGTCGCGCTACTTCCGCGCTTGCGCCGGTTCGCTTATTCCCTGACGGGATCGGTCGACGAAGGAGACGACCTGGTGCAAGCCGCCTGCGAACGTGCGCTCGCCCGCCTCGATCAGTGGCAGCCGGGCACACGGCTCGATAGCTGGATGTTCCGCATCGTTCAGACGATCCGGATCGACCGGCTCAGGGCCCAGAAGGTCAGGGGACACCCGTCCGACCTGGACGCCGCCCGGCATGTCGCCGGCGACGACGGGCGGCGGACCGTGGAATCCCGCCTGACGCTGGACAAGGTACGCCGCGCCATGGCCGACCTGCCGGAGGATCAGCGGATCGTGCTGGCCATGGTCTCCATCGACGGACGCTCCTACAAGGAAACGGCCGAGACGCTGGGCCTGCCCATGGGCACGGTCACCAGCCGCCTCGCCCGCGCCCGGCGCCGGCTGTACGAGGCCGCCTATGGCGGCGGGACCACGGCCGCCACGACAACAACGGAGATGGGCAATGGTGGTGCTTAACGACGAAACGCTGATGGCCTATGTCGACGGCGAACTGGACGCCGCGACGGCGTCCGAGGTCGAGGCCGCGCTGGCCGACGATCCCACGGCCAGCGAGACCGTGGCGCTGTTCCGCGAATCCGCCCGCCTGGCCCGGGACGCCTATGCCGACCCCCTGAATGCGGACATCCCGGCGCGGCTGCTGGCGCCGTTCGGCGGCGCCCCGGCCGAGCCGGCGCCGGCCGCCGACGTGGTCGACTTCGCCGCCCGCCGCGCCGCGCGGCCGGCCGGGCCGGTCCGCCGGTTCGCCGTGCCGCTGGCCGCCTCGATCGCGCTGGCCGTCGGCATCGCCGGCGGCTGGACCCTGTCGACCCAGACCGTGACGCCGGAAGATACGGGCATGCTGCTCGGCAGCATCGGGACAGAATCCGCGCTGCACGCCGCGCTCGAACGGACGCCGAGCGGCCAGGCCGTGGCCTGGGACGGCGGTTCCATCACGCCATTGCTGACGTTCCGGGACAATGACAGCCGGTTTTGCCGCGAATACCAGGCAACGGGAAGCGGGTCCGATCAGGGCAGCATCGGCATCGCCTGCCGCGGCGACGCGCGGTGGCAGGCGCGCTTCGCCATCGCCGCCCGGACCGCCGGCAACGGCGCTTTTCAGCCGGCGAGCGGCGGCGTCGAGAGCCTGGAGAGCTTCGTCGGCGGGCTGATGGCCGACCTGCCGCTGGATGCCGAGGCCGAGGCGGCGGCGCTGGCGGCCGGCTGGAAGTAGCCGGTCCCCGCCGCGCCTTTTTCCGACGCGGCGGGGAAGAAATCCGGGCCCGGGCCGTTGTCGAGGCAACGATGCGAACGACCTCGATCCGAAAGGACCCGACCATGACCCGACCGAACCCGACCCGCCGGCGGAACACGGCCAAGGTCGTGCTGATCGCCGCCACGGCGCTGGCGCTGGGCGCCTGTCAGACCGTCAGGGAAGACTTCAGCCGTCTGTCCGGCAAGATCGGCGCCCTGCCCGAGCGTGTGAGCCAGTCGCTGTCCACGCTCGGCGGCGATGAGACGCCCGACTATCCCATGGGCAGGTGGGCGAACGCGCCGATGCCGACCTATGCGCAAGGCGAGACCTTCACCTATGCCAACGGCCGCGTCGAGCGCGTCGTCGCGGTGAATGGCGACACGGTCACCTTCGAGCGCGAGAACGGCCGCCGCTTCACCCGCGACCGCAACTTCGTTGTCCCGCGCCTTTCCTGGGAGACCAAAAGCCGCACCGGCCAGCACCGCGTCTGGGGCAACCAGGATTCGTTGTGGCCGCTGCAAATCGGCAACAACGCACGGCTGCGCGCCGAACGCCGGATGACGCGGAAGGACAGCGGCGAGGTCGCTTCGTCCATGCGGAAATACGAATGCAACGTCGACGGCACGGAAAAGATCGCGGTCGCGGCCGGCACCTTCGCCACCTATCGCGTCCGCTGCCTGCGCTACAATTCGCGCGGCACGCGGATCGTTTCGACGGAGGTCTGGTATTACGCCCCGCGGATCGGCCATTATGTCCGCCGCGATACCCGATACGAGCGTGACGGACGGCGCGACGTGAAAGAACTGGCCAGCTATCGCATCCGGTCATGACATGACGGCCCGCCGTCTGCTGCCCCTTCTGCTCGCCTGTCTGCTGCCGTTCGCCGGCGCCGGCCAGGCGGCGCAGCCGTCGCCGCCGGCCGACGCGCCCGTGGCACTGGCGATCGCCCACATGCTGGCGGTCCAGCGCGAAGACGGCCTGTTCGCCTATGATTTCGATTTCGTGCGCAACGGCGCGACCGGCGAGAACAACGTCGTCCGCCAGGCCGGCGCCGCCTTCGCGCTGGGCGAGTATTACGCCGACAGCCACGATCCCGATCTGCGCGAGCCGCTGCGCCGGGCACTGAACGCCCTGTCGCTGCTGTCGATCGATTCGGGCGGCGGCAAGCTGGTCTCGCGCAACGGCGAGTTGAACGGCGTCAAGGCCGGCACCACGGCGCTGACCCTGCTGACCGAGCTCCACTATTACCGGACCAGCGGCGACGGCCGCTTCGAGCAGGCGCGGCACGACTGGCTGCGCGGCCTGCTGTCGCTGCGCGCGTCCGGCAAGGGGTTCCGGCGCGGGCCGCTGTCGGAAAAGGCATCGCCCTATTACAACGGCGAGATCTGGCTGGCGCTGGCGCTCCACGCGCAGACCTTCGCCGATCCGGACGTGGCCGCCGTGCTGCCACGGGTCGACGACGACATGATGGCGATCTACGGCGCGGCGCCGCATATCGGCTTCTTCCATTGGGGCGCGACGGCGGCGGCGCGGCGTTACGAGGCCACCGGCGACCCGCGCTTCGCGGCCTTCGCGGCCGCCCAGGCCCGGCACTATATCGACGAGATGCGGCCCCAGGTTAAGCCGCACGCCAATACCTGCTACGCGCTGGAAGGGCTGATTCCGGCGCTGACCCTGGTCCCGCCCGGGGACGAGCTGGGGCCACGGCTGCGGGCGCGGATCGAGGCCGAGATGACCAAGATCCGCGGCTTCCAGATCATGCCCGGCCAGACCAGCCTCGATCTGGGCGACGGCGTCACGCTGACCTCGCCGGCGCTGGGCCGGTTCGCCGGCGCCTTCCTCGCCGGCCGCAAGCGTCCGTCGACCCGCATCGACTTCAC
>JANQKO010000256.1 GCA_028281075.1 Alphaproteobacteria bacterium
GCGGCATAGTTCGCCTGGCCGAAATTGCCGACCAGGCCCGAGGTCGAGGTCATGTGCACCATGGCGCCGGACTGCTGCTCGCGGAACCGCGTCGCCGCCGCGCGAGCGACGTTGAAGCTGCCCTTCAGGTGCACCGAGATCACCGAGTCCCAGTCGTCCTCGGTCATCTTGTGGAAGATCACGTCGCGCAGGATGCCGGCATTGTTGACCACGCAATCGAGGCGGCCATAGGTGTCGACGGCCTGTTGCACCATGTTCTGGGCGGCCTGGAAGTCGGAGACGCTGTCATAGTTGGCGACCGCCTCGCCGCCGGCTTCCTTGATGTCGCCGACCACCGCCATCGCCGGCGTGCGGTCCTCGCCCTCGCCTTTCTCGGTGCCGCCGATATCGTTCACCACCACCTTGGCACCCTGGGCGGCCAGCAGCAGCGAGATATCCCGGCCGATGCCGCGCCCGGCGCCGGTCACGATCACCACCTTGTCCTTAACCATCTGTCCGTTCGTCATGGCATCCACACCCTTACCTTGTCGTCATGTCTGTCCTCTTTTTAGGCCGCGACAGCGAACGGGGCCAGCGCTTAACACCATGGTTTCCGAAAATTACGGGCGTTCGTTAGAATGCGGGCCGCCGGAAGGAGACATGTATGTTTGAACGCACGTTGTATGACGAGGAACACGAGATCTTCCGCGAGTCGGCCCGCCGCTTCGTCGAGACCGAGATCGTGCCCCATCACGACCAGTGGGAGAAGGACGGCCAGATCTCGCGCGCGGCCTGGCGGGCGGCCGGCGAGGCCGGGCTGCTCTGCGCCACCATGCCGGTGGAATACGGCGGCGCCGGGGCCGACTTCCGCTACAGCGCCGTCACCATCGAGGAGCTGGCGAAGGTCGGCGCCACCGGGCCCGGCTTCTACCTGCATTCCGAGATCGTCGCGCCCTACATCCTGCATTACGGCTCGGAAGACCAGAAGCGCGAATGGCTGCCCAAAATGGCGACCGGCGAGGTGATCGGCGCCATCGCCATGACCGAGCCGGTGGCCGGCAGCGACCTGCAGGGCATCAAGACCACGGCCACGCGCGACGGCAACCATTTCGTCATCAACGGCCAGAAGGTCTTTATCACCAACGGCCAGCTCGCCGATCTGGTGATCACCGTGACCAAGACGGATGCCAGCGAGGGCGCCAAGGGCGTGAGCCTGATCATCGTCGAGCGCGAGCGCGATGGCTTCGAACGCGGCCGCAACCTCGAGAAGATCGGCTACAAGGCGCAGGACACGTCGGAACTGTTCTTCGACAACGTGCGGGTGCCGATCACCAATCTGCTGGGCGAGGAAGGCAAGGGCTTCGTACAGTTGATGGAGCAGTTGCCGCAGGAGCGCCTGCTGGTCGCCATCCGCTGCGCCACGGCGATCGAGGCGGCGCTGGAGGAGACCAACAACTACACCAAGGACCGCCAGGCCTTCGGCCGGCCGATCGCCAAGTTCCAGAACACGCGCTTCAAGCTGGCCGAGATCAAGACCGAGGCCACGGTGGTACGAATCTTCGTCGACCGCTGCATCGAGATGCACCTGAAGGGCGAGCTCGACGCCACGGACGCGGCCATGGCGAAGCTCTACACGACCGAGCTCCTGAACAAGGTGCTGGACGAATGCCTGCAGCTCCATGGCGGCTACGGCTATATGTGGGAATATCCCATCGCCCGGGCCTGGGCCGATGCCCGCATGTCCCGCATCGCCGGCGGCACGTCGGAGATCATGAAGGAGATCATCGGCCGCTCGCTGTAGGGCGGCGGCGGCCCCCACGACAAACGGGGATTCGGGGACGGAAGGGGCGCGAGTGATGGCAGATTCGACATCGTCGGCCACGGCCTTCGGCGCGCGGTTTTCCCGCATGGCGGACATGATCCGCCACCATGCCGGGGAACGGGGCGACAAGGTGGCGCTGATCTTCGAGGGCCGGGAGACCAGCTACCGCCGGCTCGACGAAACGGCGAACCGGATCGCCAACGCCATCATCGCCGAGGGTGTGCCGGCGCAGGGCCGCATCGCCATTCTGGCCAAGAACACGGACGCCTTCTTCGAGCTCTATTACGGCGCCTGCAAGGCGGGCGCCGTGCTGGTGCCGGTGAATTTCCGCCTAGCGCCGCCGGAAGTGGCCTATGTGGTGAACGACGCCCGGGCCGACCTGCTGTTCGTCGGCCCCGACTTCCACGACCTGGTCGCGGACATCCGCGACGACCTGTCGACGGTAAAGAAGATCGTCGCGCTGCCGGCGCCGGACGGCGCCGGCCAGGGCCTCTGGACCGGCTACGACGACTGGCTGGGCGCGCACCCCGCGACCGACCCCGAACGCGACGGCGCGCCGGACGAGACCTGCATCCAGGTCTATTCCAGCGGCACCACCGGCCACCCCAAGGGCGTCGAGATCACGCACGACAATTTCATGACGCTGTTCGCGGTGGCGACATCGGACTGGCCCGACTGGCGGGCGGACGACGTCTCGCTGGTGGCGATGCCGCTGTTCCACGTCGCCGGCAACGAATGGGGCTTCGTCACCTTCTATGTCGGCGGGACTAACGTGCTGCTGCCGGAAGTCGATCCGGCCGCGATCCTGCGCACGATCCCCGAATACCGGATCACCAAGACCATCTTCGTGCCGGCGGTGATCCTGTTCCTGCTGCAGACGCCGGGCTGCCGCGAGACCGATTTCTCCAGCCTGGAGGCGGTCTATTACGGCGCCTCGCCGATCCCGCTGCCGGTGCTGCAGGAAGCGGTCGAGGTGTTCGGCTGCGACTTCGCCCAGCTTTACGGCCTGACCGAGACCAGCGGCGCCGTCACCTACCTGGCGCCGGAAGACCATGACGGCGGCGAACGCATGAAATCCTGCGGCAAGCCCATGCGCTCGGCCACGATCCGGGTGATCGACGACAACGGCGACGACTGCCCGCCCGGCACGGTGGGCGAGATCATCGTCGCCGGCGGCCAGATCATGAAGGGCTACTGGAACCTGCCCGAGGAGAGCGCGCGGGCGGTCCAGGGCGACTGGTTCCATTCCGGCGACGCCGGCTATTTCGACGCCGACGGCTATCTCTACATCCACGACCGCCTGAAGGACATGATCGTCTCGGGCGGCGAGAACATCTATCCGGCCGAGATCGAGAGCGCGCTCGCCGCGCATCCCGAGGTGGCCGACATCGGCGTGATCGGGGTGCCCGACGATAAATGGGGCGAGACGGTGCTGGCCGTCATCGTCGCGAAGGACGCGTCCTCGCCGCCGGCCGAGGCCACCCTCGACGCCTTCGCCCGCGAACACCTCGCCGGCTACAAGGTGCCGCGGCGATACGCCTTCACCGACGCGCTGCCCCGCAATCCCTCAGGCAAGATCCTGAAGCGCGAGCTCCGCCGGCCGTATTGGGCGGGGCAGGCGCGGCAGGTGCATTGAAACGACGCCGATTGTCGAATGCAAACGCGCTCTCGATCACGCCATAATGCATCCTTGCATTGCGAAAATAATCTGATGCACAATAATTGGCTGCAGGATTGAGTTTTCGTTTTAGCAACAGATGCGCGTGGCACTCGGATGACCTCACCAGCGCATTCATCCTCGGCCGCATCGAACGGTCAGTCCAAGATGCCCCCCTCTGCCGAACGGCTGGTGCCGTTTTCCGGTATCACGCTGCTCGGCATGCTGTATGTCGGCTTGGCGATGTTGCTGGTCTACGTCCTGATCGCGGTATGGCCAAGAGCTCAAATGCGGTCCGAGGCCACGGGCACAGACCCGATCGTCTCCTACATGGTGCCCGTCACCACCGACGAAGGCCGTCCCGTTTGGGAAGGCAACACGAACCTGTTCGGACGCGATTTCGAGGACGTGCCCAACGAATTGCGCTTGTTCGTGATCGTCTTCTTCGCCGGGCTGCTGGGGGCGTTCGTCCATTCGGCCACCTCGTTCGCGGACTATGCCGGTAATCGCCGGCTGACCTTGAGTTGGGTCTGGTGGCTTTTGTTGCGCCTACCGATCGGCGCGACACTGGCGCTCATCGTATATCTGCTGATCCGCGGCGGGCTGCTGATCGGCAGTTCCACGGGATCGGACCTTCAACCGTTCGGGATTGCCGGCATCGCCGCGCTCACCGGGCTATTTTCGAAACAGGCGACGGACAAGTTGCGTGAGGTGTTCGATACGCTGTTCCGAACCGCCGACGGCGACGCGGCGCGGGGCGACAAGCTGGAGAATCCCGTGCCGGTCCTAACCGGTGTCGAACCGGACAGTCTGCCGTCCGGCGGCGGCGCGACTGACGTTCGCCTGATTGGTCAACAGTTCATCGAGCAATCGCAGGCAAAGCTGAACGACGCCGCTCGTCGCACCCGTTTCGTTGGCCCGAACCTGCTGATTGTCCGATTGGAAGCCACCGACGTCGCCAACGCCGGCACCATCGAAATTCAGGTCTCGACGCCGCCACCCGGTGGCGGTGTATCGGAGCCGCAGACCCTCAATGTCATGTGAGGAACCCCACAAACAACAGCACCTTTTGAAGAGAGAATACACAACCAGCAACCGCCGAAGGGTTGTACGGCACGTCAGGGAGAGAGGAGATGACATCGCAAAAACCCAAGATCTTCGTTATCAGTCAGATTGGGCAGGCCGATTCACCTGAACGCACGCAAGCCGACGATGTGTTGGCGCTCATTAGGCAGGGCGCGCCGGAATACGATGTCGTGCGTGCCGACGAGCAAGAAGAGACGAAGATAACTGACGCTATGCTCAAGTCCCTGACGACATCGCAGGTCGTCGTGACCTATCTCGGGACTGATGCGATCAACCCTAACGTCATGTTCGAGACCGGTTATCGGTTGGCCACTGGTAAACCGATCCTGCTGATTGGACACCAAGACACTACCGTTCCATTCGACCTACAAGATATACGGCACTATAAGATTCCGAATCCGGAAGACCTGAAAGCCGGCCCAAATGCAAATCTTAATACTGCCAAAGGAATAGGTGATGAGATCCGTGCAATTGACAAGGCACAACTCCTGTCACCCTATGCCGCGGCTGAAATAGTTGTAGATCTCACACCCGGCAAAACGCAGGAGGAACGTGCTGCCAACACGATCTTCACCATGGCATCGCCTTTAGCCGAAACACTATTCAACAAGCCTGATGGCCTGACAGGCTTATCCATCCACGATGTTCTCAACGATCTCGAAGACCATGTGGTAAAAGAGCAATGGCAGGCTTTTCATGATGAACAGACATCTCTGATCGGAAGGCTTCTTTTTTCGAAGACTGAGAATGACGCGACCAACATCAGAGCCAAAGTGCCGTTTATTTTTAGGAGTGACGCCAAGATCTCGGATGAGATCTGCGGACGAGCATTCTTGGCGTTGATGTACAATTACAATCTGCGTGAGCAGGGCCTGTGCCTGCATGTGCTTTATTATGATGTTTCGGCACAGTTGGAGAAGTGCCCTGGCGGACATTTCGTGTTCAACGAAGAAGCGCCCGCTGCTTTTCCAGGACAGCTCAATTGACCAGCCCGGAGACCGTTTCGGCCGACGTCGCGCTGGTCGCGGACCCCGCGCTGGGCCGGGCCGCGCGGGACGTGCCGCCGGACGACTGGGCCAGCCGGGCGCTCTATCTCGGCGACCGCGGAGCCGAGAACTGGCTGGCGGTCTCGCACAGCAGCGCCTATGCCCTGTGCGGCGGCGACCCGTTCGATCTGCACAAGAACCGGCTGGCGGCGATCGCGGACCTGCGTCCGGCGACCTATGTCTCGCTGGGCGCCGGGGACGGCAGCGACGACGTCGAACTGCTGACGGCGCTGGCCCGGCATGGACGTCGGCCCGCCTATCTGCCGGTCGATATCTCGCACGACCTGCTGCAGGTGGCGGTCGGACAGGCCGGCCCGCGGGCCGAGGTCCCGGCCGCCGTGGTCGGTGACTTCGAGGCCGGCCAGGCCTTTCTCGCCGACGCCATCCGCCGCCACGCGCGGCCGCCGGTCCTGTTCGGCCTGCTCGGCGGCACGGTCGGGAACCTCGATCTGGGCGAAGCGAATTTCTTCGACGGCCTCAAGACGATGATGACGGCGGACGACCGGCTGCTGGTCGATATCCCGCTGTACGGCGCGGCCTGGACGCCGGAACTGGAGCCGCGGCTCGACGCCGGCAAATACACCGAGGAATTCCGGATGTTCCTCGCCGGGGCCGCGACCCGGCTGTCGCGCGAGGCGGCCGAAACACGTTTCCATGACGATTTCGCGCACTGCGTCGACCTGGTGCTCGACGAGGACGCGACGGCGTCGGCCAAGACCATCCGCGTGTTCGACGTCAGGAACCGGCGCCTGATCCTGACGTTCAAGCGCTTCGACTGGACCGCGACCCTCGACTGGCTGGGTCGGCAGGGGTTCGAGATCGCCTTCGCCGAATGCTCGGTCAGGTCCGAGGCGGATGTCTTCGGCATGGGCGTCGTCCTGTTGTCGGCCGCCGGTCACGGCCAGCGGCCGCGGCGCGCCGAAACCGGCATGGCCCGCTAGACGCCGGCCGCGCCGGCCGCCCGCGCCCGGTCCGAAACAGCACGGCACGCCCATGTCATTCCTCGCGAACGGTTCGGAACTGGCCAGGAAGGGCGCCTTCTTCTCGCGCGCGCCCATGCTGACGTTCGACCGGACCGGCACCCTGATCGACGTCAACGCGGCATGCCGCGAGCTGATGGGCAAGGACATCGCCGGCTGCCGCGGCTACGGCCCCGACGTCTTGATGGACCGGCTGCGCCCGCGCCTGGACGGCAGCCTGTTCGACGGCGCCACGTCGCGGCTGCACCGCCGGCGACCCGCCGCCAACGGCATTCTTCGCACCGACGAGCTGTCGCCGTCCGTGTCGGCCTGCCGCTACCGCTCCCGGCGCTTCGGCGACGTGGCCATGCGCGCCGTCGAGCTGAGCTGCGTCGAAACCGAGACCGGCCGGCACAGCGGATCGGTCCTGAACCTTTTCATCGACGAGATCGCGGACGGGCCGGGCTACGAAGCGGCGCTGCTGAAACGCTGGCGGCACGAGATGATGTGGGACGTCTATGCAGCGAGCTACGACCAGATCCTGCCGCAACTGCCGTTCTATGCCGAAGTGGTCGAACGCCATTATCGACGGATGGCGGACGCGGGCATCGCGAAGATCCTCGATGTCGGCGCGGGCACGGGCAATGTCGCCGTGCGCCTGCTGTCCGACGGCAAGGACGTCACCGTGGTCGACAACAGCCGGTCCATGCTGGAAAAGTTCCATGCCAAGATCGACGGCCTGCCGGTCAGCAAGCTGGCGGTCATCGAAGACACCGCCGAGCAGTTGCCACATATCGCCGATGGCAGCTTCGACGGCGTCACCGTCCTGCTGGCGTTCTTCGACATGGACGATCCGTATCTGGCGCTAAACGAAGCGGTCCGCGTATTGAAGCCCGGCGGCACGCTGATCGCCACCGATCCGAAGCAGCAATTCGATGTCGACGAGCTGATGCGGGCGGCCGAGCAGGCGCTGCGCGACAAAGGACTGCTGGCGCAACGCGGCGAGGCCTGGCGGCGGATTCAGTCCGTCGCGCCGATCGTGGACCAGGTCATCCAGGATCACCACCACGAGAACGGCCGGTCCGAACACCGCGCGGACTGGAGCGCCGAGACGCTTCTGGCGCGGCTCGCCGAGCTGGGTTTCTCGGACCTGAGCTTCACCGATTCCCATCTCGGCAACTGCGCGACGATCGCCGGAATCAAGCCCGGCCAGACCGCGGTTCCCGTTCCGCCCGCCGGCACGACCGGACGCTAAACCGGCCAAATACTACTTAAAGGAGAACACAATCTTCCATTCTCGGCATGGCGCCGGGATGGAAATGGCTGTTGATCGGGTTTGACAGGCCCCGCCGGTGCAAGCAATACTGGATTAGCGGGAGGTATGAACATCATGACATCGACTATCAAGGGACACCATGCGTCATTCATGGTGAAGGCCACGCTTGCGGTTTTCGCCACCGTTACGGCCGTGCTGACGGCCATGCCCGTCAGTTTCGCCGCCAACGATGTGCTGCGGGTGCGCATCGGCTCGGACGTGGGCGTGCTCGATCCGGCGCGGATCTTCGGCATCGAGAACCAGACCGTAGCCGGGCATATCTATAACGGCCTGGTCAAATACGACCAGGCGACCAACAAGATCATGCCGGACCTGGCGCGCGAATGGACCGTCTCGCCGGACGGCACCGAATACACCTTCAAGCTGCGTGACGGCGTCACCTGGCACAAGGGCCATGGCGAGCTGACCGCCGACGACGTCAAGTTCTCGCTGGAGCGCGTGCTCGACCCGGAGACCAAGAGCCGCTACGCCGGCCAGCTCGCCGGCGTCACGGCGGTCGAGGCCGTCGACAAGCTGACCGTCAAGGTGAAGCTCGACAAGCCGAACGCCGGCCTGTTGAACAAGCTGACCGCCTTCAACCAGGGCTGGATCGTCTCGCGCAAGGCGGTCACCGAGATCGGCGACAAGAACTACCAGATGCAGCCGATCGGCACCGGTCCGTTCATGTTCGAGAAATGGACGCCCGGCAACCAGGTCACCGTCACCGCCAATCCGGACTATTTCGAGGGCGCGCCGAAGATCGCCGGCGTCGCCTTCAAGCTGATCAAGGACGAGACGGCCGCCGCGATCGCGCTGGAGAACGGCGAGATCGACATCTTCTTCGCCCTGCAGCAGCCGGTGATCATCGACCGTCTGAAAAACGCCAAGGGCGTCACCGTGCAGGACCGGCCGGCCAACCACACCATCAACCTGGTCCTGAACACCAGCAAGAAGCCGCTGGACAACGTCAAGGTGCGCCAGGCGATCGCCTACGGCGTCAACCGCGAAGGCCTGATCAAGGGCTACTTCAAGGGCACCAAGGCGATGGGCCACAGCGTGCTGACCTCGTCGTTCCCGGAATACACCGAGGATCTGCCGCAATATCCCCATGATCCGGAAAAAGCGAAGGCGCTGCTGGCGGAATCGGGCGTCGGCGCGTTCGAGCTGGAACTGGTCAGCGTCGGGCTCAGCCCCTACGACCAGCTGATCATTCCGGTGGCGAACGACCTGAACAAGATCGGCATCGACACCAAGATCACGATCCTGGAGCGTGGCGCCTATCTGCAGGCGCGCACCAAGGGCGACGTCATGACCGTGATCACCGGCGTGGTCGGCCCGCCCGATCCGGATTCGCCGCTGGTCACGCTCTACGCCACCAAGTCGTTCCCGCCCGGCCTGAACACCGCGCGCTACGACAAGGCGGACGAGCTGCTGGCCCGGGCCGCCGGCGAGCTGGACCCCGCCAAGCGCACCGGCATCTACCGGCAGCTCCTGAAGCAGACCATGACGGACGTGCCGGTGCTGCCGCTCTACGCCGACCGGCTGTTCATCGCCCATTCCGACGCGGTAAGCGGCTTCGTGCAGAACTCGCTGTTCACGATGCAGTCGTATTCGGTGTCGCTGAACCGCTAGCCGGCGCGCGGGAGCGGTCGGAGCCGCCGTGGTCAAATACCTGGCGCAACGCCTGTTGCTGATGGGCATCACGGTCACCGGCATGGTGACCGTGGTGTTCTTTCTGCTGCGTCTGATCCCGGGCGATCCGGCGGAGTACATGCTGGGTGACTACGCGACCGAGGAGAGCCTGGCCGCGCTCCGGGCCGAGCTCGGCCTCGACCTGCCGATCCATGAGCAGTATGTCCGCTTCATGGGCCGGGCGTTCAGCGGCGATCTCGGCACCTCGGTCGTCACCGGCCAGCCGGCGCTGGCCGAGGTGCTGGCCAGCCTGCCCTGGTCGGCGGCGCTGGCGCTCGCCGGCATCGTCATCGCCATCGTCATCGGCGTGCCGCTGGGCGTGATCTCGGCGGTGCGGCAGGGAAGCTGGACCGACCTCGGCGTCATGCTGGTGGCGCTGGCCGGGATCTCGTTCCCGGTGTTCTGGGTCGGGCTGGTGGCGATCCTGGTGTTCGCGCACGAGCTGCCGCTGTTCCCCGCGCTGGGCGCGACCTCGTCGGAGAACCCGCTGACGCGGCTGCACCACCTGGCGCTGCCGGCGCTGGTGCTGGGCATCTCGGTCGCGGCCTATATCGCGCGGCTGACCCGCTCGGCCATGCTGGAGGTGCTGGGCCAGGACTATGTCCGCGTCGCCCGCGCCATGGGCGTGCGGGAGAACCGCGTGGTCTATCGCCTGGCGCTGCGCAACGCGCTGATCCCCGTGCTGTCGGTGATCGGCGTGACCTTCGCCTGGTCGCTCGGCAGCGCCATCCTGGTCGAGGCCGTGTTCAGCCGGCCGGGGCTGGGCTCGATGATCCTGAAGGCGATCTTCGCGCGCGACTATCAGCTCGTGCAGGCCGGCGTCATGGTGCTGTCGCTGGCGGTGGTGCTGATCAACACCAGCCTGGACATCGTCTACGGCATCGTCGATCCGCGGGTGCGCACGGCATGACCGACGTTTCGACGACGGCGGACACGGCGGCGCCGACGCGCAGGGCCTTCGGCGGCATCCGGTCCCGCTATCTGCGCCATCCGGGCTTCATGACCGGCCTGATCGTTCTGGTGCTGATTTCCATCGTCGCCGTCGGCGCGCCCGTCTTCGCGCCCTATTCGCCGCTGGAAACCGACATGCTGAAGACGCTGGCGCCGCCGTCGGCGGACCACCTGCTGGGCACCGACCAGTTCGGCCGGGACGTGCTGTCGCGGCTGATCTGGGGCGCGCGGATCTCGCTGCAGGTGGCGGCCATGGTGGTGCTGATCTCGCTGACCTTCGGCACGCTGATCGGCGCCGTGGCCGGCTATGCCGGCGGCTGGGTCGAGCGCGTCATCATGGTCGGCAACGACATCCTGCTGGCCTTCCCGGGCTTCCTGCTGGCGCTGGCGCTGGTGGCGGTGCGGGGATCGTCGCTGGATTCGGTAATCCTGGCGGTCTCGATCGCCTATACGCCGCGCGTCGCCGCGGTCATGCGCTCGGTGGTGCTGACGATCAAACCGCGCCCCTATATCGAGGCCAGCCAGGCCATCGGCATGACGGCGAGCCGGGTGCTGTTCGTGCACGTGATCCCGAACGCCCTGCCGCCGGTGATCGTCGTCGCGACGGTCAGCGCGGCGACGGCGATCCTGGCGGAAGCCGGCCTCAGCTATCTCGGCCTCGGCGTGCAGCCGCCGGCCGCGACCTGGGGCAACGTGATCTCGGACGGCCAGAGCTACATTATCTCCAATCCCTGGATCTCGATCTCGGCCGGCGGCTGCATCGCCATCGTCGTGATCGCGCTCAACCTGCTGGGCGACGGCCTGCGCGACACGCTCGATCCGCAGATGCGCCGCTACGCCGGCTCGCGGATGCTGTAGCGCCATGCCCGACGGACACAAACCCGCCGACTACGCGCTCGATGTGCGCAACCTGCGCACGGCCTTCCCGACCGATGCCGGCACCATCGCCGTGGTCGACGACGTGTCGCTGGCGATCCGGCCGCGCGAGACGCTGGCCGTGGTCGGCGAATCCGGCTCTGGCAAGACCATGACCTTCCTGTCGGTGCTGGGCCTGACGCCGCCGCCGGGCAAGATCGTCGGCGGCGAGGTGCTGTTCGGCGGCCGGGACCTGACCAAGCTGTCGGCCGAGGAACTGCGCGACATTCGCGGCCCCGGCATCG
Organism: Alphaproteobacteria bacterium; assembly: GCA_028281075.1. Classification (GTDB taxonomy): domain Bacteria; phylum Pseudomonadota; class Alphaproteobacteria; genus JANQKO01. Next base: position 11,668 of record JANQKO010000256.1, read on the forward strand.
CCATGGTGTTCCAGGACCCGCTGACGGCGCTGAACCCGGTCTTCACCATCGGCGCGCAGATCGTCGAGGTGATCCGGGCGCACCGGCCGGTCGGCGTCGGGGAAGCGCGGGCGCAGGCCATCGAGCTGCTGGAGCGCGTGCACATCCCCGACCCCGCGCGCCTGATCGACAACTATCCGCACCAGCTTTCGGGCGGCATGCGGCAGCGCACGCTGATCGCCATGGCGATCGCGCTGCGGCCGAAACTGCTGATCGCCGACGAGCCGACGACGGCGCTGGACGTGACCGTGCAGGCGCAGATCCTGGAGCTGCTGGCCGAGCTGCGGGCCGAGGACGACATGGGCATGGTACTGATCACGCACGACCTGGGCCTGGTGGCGAAATACGCCGACCGCATGGCCGTGATGTATGCCGGCCGCGTGGTCGAGTATTGCGAGATCCACGAGGGCTTCGCGGCGGCGCGGCACCCCTATACGCATTCCCTGCTGCGCAGCATTCCCCGGCTCGACGGCCCGGCGGGTGAGGACCTGGCCGCGATCGAGGGCCAGCCGCCGAACCTGGAGGCGCTGCCACCGGGCTGCGCCTTCCGGCCGCGCTGCTTCCTGGGATCGGACCGCGCGGATTGCGCGGCCGAGCGGCCGGCCCTGCTGCCGACCGGCAGCGACGCGCACCTCAGCGCCTGCCTGCATTGGGGCGAGCTCGCCGCCGGCGGGGGGCGTTGAGCACGGATGGCCGAACCGATGACGCGTGATCCGGACGTCCTGCTGCGCATGGAGAATGTCAGCAAGACCTTCGCCAAGTCGGCCGGCATGTTCAGCCGCCGGACGCACACCGTGAAGGCCGTCGACGACGTCACCTTCACGCTCTATCGCGGCGAGACCCTGGGCCTCGTTGGCGAGACCGGCAGCGGCAAGAGCACGCTCGGGCGCCTGGCGCTGCGCCTGCTGGCGCCCGACGACGGCCGCATCGAGCTTGACGGCACCGACACCACGACGCTGTCGCCGCGCCGGGTCCGGCCGCTTCGGCGCCGGGCGCAGATGGTGTTCCAGGACCCCTACGGCTCGCTCGACCCGCGCAAGAAGGTGGCCTCGATCCTGGCCGAGCCGCTGGTCGTGCACGGCCTCTGGAACGAGGACGGCAAGCAGCGGCTGCTGGAGATCCTGGCCAAGGTCGGGCTGCAGCCGGCGCATCTCGACCGCTACCCGCACGAATTCTCCGGCGGCCAGCGCCAGCGCATCGGCATCGCCCGGGCCATGGTGCTGAACCCCGACCTGCTGGTGCTGGACGAGCCGGTCTCGGCCCTCGACGTCTCGATCCAGGCGCAGATCATCAACCTGCTGCGGGCGCTGCAGCGGCAGGCGGGACTGACCTTCCTGTTCATCGCCCACGACCTGGCGGTCGTGCGGCACGTCAGCGACCGGGTCGCGGTGATGTATCTCGGCCGGATCGTCGAG
>JANQKO010000267.1 GCA_028281075.1 Alphaproteobacteria bacterium
ACCGCGGCGCGGGCGGCGAGGTCGCCTATATCGACATGTCGACGGCCAGCATGGCCGTCGCCCGTGCCCGCGCCGAGGCGCGGGGCCTGGCCAATATCCGCTTTCACCAGGGCTCGCTGCTGGACGTCGCCGAACGGCTGCCGGGGCCGTTCGACTACATCGACTGCTGCGGCGTGCTGCACCATCTCGACGATCCGGCGGCCGGTCTCGATGCCCTGCTGTCGGTGCTGGCGCCGGGCGGCGGCCTGGGGATCATGCTCTACGGCGCGCTCGGGCGGACCGGCGTCTATCCGCTGCAGCGGGCGCTGCGGCGCCTCGCGGGCGACACGGCGCCGGCGGCGCGCGTGGCGCGGGCCCGGACCCTGCTGTCCGAATTGCCCGAGACCAACTGGTTCCGGCGCAATCCGTTCCTGGGCGACCATCTGCGCGGCGACGATGCCGGCCTTTACGACCTGCTGCTGCATCCGCGCGACCGTGCCTTCACCGTGTCCGAGATCGCCGGATTGTGCGACCGCGCCGGGTTGCGCGTCACCGGCTTTCTGCCGCCGCTGCGCTACGATCCGCTGCTGCTGCTGACGGACGACGCGCTGCGCCGCGCCGCCGCCGGCCTGCCCTGGCTCGAGGCCTGCGCGCTGGCCGAGGAGCTGGCCGGCAACCTGAAGACGCATGTGTTCTATGCCGTGCGGCGGGACGCCGCCAACGGCGCGCCGGCCGAGCCGGCGCCGGCCGACGCGGTGCCCGTGCTGCGGGAGAACGCGCCGGACGCCCTGGCGCGCGGCCTGGCCAAGACGGCCCGGCTGAAGGTCGACCTGGACGGCATTCCGCGGCGCTTCGACCTGCCGGCGGGCGCGGCCGACATCGTGCGGCTGATCGACGGCCGGCGGACGTTGCGGGCGATCCACCGGCAATTGATGGCCGCTGACGCCAGGCTCGACTGGCTCGCCTTCAAGGGCCGCTTCGACCGGCTCTATGGCCTGCTGCGGCCGCTGAACATGCTGCTGCTCGGCGGCCCGGGCGCGCCGCCGCGCTGACGGGCGCCGGGGCCCGCGGGGCAAGTGGTGCTGCCTGGATTGCCGGTCTATTAGGGACTGTCCCTATTAATTTCCCGATCCTGCGGCGCGCGAGGTTTCACCACAAAGACGCAAAGACACCAAGATCAGACGTCGCGGTCTTCGGATGTTCGGCGTGACCTTGGTGTCCTGGCGGCGACCATCACCGCCTTGTCCCGCCTCAGATCCGCCAGAACGGCTTGTACGCCTCGTTCAGCGCCTGCTGCCGGGTCAGGCCCATGTCATGCAGCAGGCGGTCGTCGAGCTGCGACAGCACATGCCGTTCGTTCGCCCGGGCCTGCCAGCTCAACAGCGTGTCGGCGATCGCGGCGGGGAGCTGTTTCAGATCAAACTGCCTGATCATAATCGGGAGTGCGCGAAGCATGTCCGTATCTCCTCGTCCGGGGTTTTCGTGCCCAATAGATGGCGGTTTTCGGACTTGACGGCAAACGATCATTTCTCATATTTCTGATAAATATTTCTTATGAATAAGAAGCGTCAGAACCGGCGGCTGCCGCCTCTCAACAGCATCCGGGCCTTCGAGGCCGCGGCCCGGCATCTCAGCTTCACGCGCGCGGCCGAGGAGCTGTTCGTGACCCAGGCCGCGGTCAGCCACCAGGTGAAGACGCTGGAGGAATGGCTGGGCCTGCCGCTGTTCCGGCGGCGCAACCGGCAGGTCTTCCTGACCGAGGCCGGACAGAGCTATCTGCCGGCCGTGCGCGAGGCGCTGGACGGCCTGTCGGCGGCGACGCGCCGGCTGCTGGAACGGGACGCCGGCGGCACGCTGACGGTCAGCCTGCTGCCGTCATTCGCGGCGAAG
>JANQKO010000304.1 GCA_028281075.1 Alphaproteobacteria bacterium
GGCGGGCCCGGACGAGGCCGATGTCGTGCTGCTGGTCGACACCTTCAATCGCTATTTCGAGCCGGAAAACGTGCGCGCCGCGCTTGCGGTGCTGGGCGCCGGCGGCTATCGCGTGCATGTCGCTGAGGCCGCCGACGCGGGCCGGCCGCTCTGCTGCGGACGGACGTTCCTGTCGGCGGGGCTGGTCGACGAGGCGAAGGCCGAGGCCCGGCGCCTGCTGGAAGCGCTGCGTCCGCATGTGGCGCGGGGGCGGCCGGTGATCGGGCTGGAACCGTCTTGCCTGTTCACGCTGCGCGACGAATTCCTGGCCATGCTGCCGGGCGAGGAGACGGCCAGGCTCGCCGAGAACGCCATGCTGTTCGAGGAATTCCTGATCCGCGAGCAGGAGCAGAACAGGCTCGATTTGCCGCTGAAGCCGCTCTCCGAGCCGCGGGCGCTGCTGCACGGCCATTGCCATCAGAAAGCGTTCGGCGCCATGACGGCGGTCGAGCGGGTGCTGGGCCTGGTGCCGGGACTGGCGGTGGAGACGATCCCGTCGGGTTGTTGTGGCATGGCCGGCGCCTTCGGCTACGAGGCCGCGCATTACGATATCTCGATGAAGATCGGCGAGCTGGACCTGCTGCCGGCGGTGCGCGCAGCCGACGCCGGGACGCTGATCGTCGCCGACGGCACGAGCTGCCGGCATCAGATCAGGGACGGCGCCCAGCGGTCGGCCGTCCATGTCGCCCGCGTCCTGGAACGCGCGCTGGCGAACGGTTAGGGAGGAACTTCGATGACGACACGTGCCGGCCGCCACTTCCTGCAGATCCCCGGTCCGACCAACGTGCCCGACCGGGTGCTGCGGGCGATCGACCGGGCCACCATCGACCATCGCGGCCCCGACTTCGTCGACCTGGCGAACGAGGTGCTGGCCGGCCTGAAGCCGGTGTTCGGCACCGAGCAGCCGGTGATCGTCTATCCCTCGTCGGGTACCGGGGCCTGGGAGGCGGCGCTGGTCAACACCCTGTCGCCGGGCGACCGGGTGCTGATGTACGAGACCGGCCATTTCGCGACGCTGTGGCGCGAACTCGCCGGCCGGCTGGGCCTGGAGGTCGAGCTGATCGGCGGCAACTGGGCCGGCGGCGCCGATCCGGCGGCGATCGAGGCGCGGCTGGCCGACGACAGGGCGCAGGCCATCAAGGCCGTCTGCGTGGTCCACAACGAGACCTCGACCGGTGTCACCAGCCGGATCGCCGAAATCCGCGCCGCCATCGACCGCGCCGGCCACCCCGCGCTCTACCTGGTCGATACGATCTCGTCGCTGGCCTCGATCGACTACCGGCATGACGAATGGGGCGTCGACGTCACCGTCGGCGGCTCGCAGAAGGGGCTGATGCTGCCGCCGGGCCTGGGCTTCAACGCGGTCAGCGAGAAGGCGCGCGCCGCCGCCGCCTCGGCCCGGCTGCCGCGGTCATACTGGGACTGGGAGGCGATGCTGGCCGGCAACGCGGCCGGGGCGTTTCCCTATACACCGGCGACGAACCTGCTCTACGGCCTGCGCGAAGCGCTGATCATGCTGCGCGAGGAGGGGCTGGCCAACGTGTTCGCCCGGCACGACCGGCATGCCGAGGCGACGCGCCGCGCGGTGCGGGCCTGGGGCTTGGACATCCTCTGCGCCGATCCGGCCGAATACAGCAGTTCGCTGACCGCCGTCCGCATGCCGGACGGCCATGACGCGGACGCGCTGCGGCAGGTCATTCTGGACCGCTTCGACATGTCGCTCGGCGCCGGCCTCGGCAAGCTGAAGGGCCGGATCTTCCGGATCGGCCATCTCGGGGACTTCAACGACCTGATGCTGGCCGGCACGCTCTGCGGCGTCGAAATGGGCCTGTCGCTGGTGAACGTGCCGAGCCGGCGCGGCGGCGTCGATGCCGCCATGTCGTATTTGTGCGAGGAAGAACATTAGGGATTCGCAATAACACGCCGCCGGACAACAAATTCGCCGTTCCGGCCCGTGGCACAATTGACTAAGCCGCGGATCGCTCTTACCGTCCCTTTCTATCGGTTGCGTAGATAACGAGAGATAAGCGACCGGTTAACAGGGAGGTGTTCGGTGGCGAAGCTGCTCGAGATCGACAGTCTTCGAACGCAGTTCTTCACCTCAGCGGGCACGGTTCAGGCCGTCGACGGCATCAGTTATGACGTCGAGGAAGGCGAGACCGTCGCCATCGTGGGGGAGTCCGGTTGCGGCAAGTCCGTCAGCGCCCTGTCGCTGCTGCGCCTGATCCCGGACCCGCCGGGCCGGATCGTCGGCGGCGGCATCAGGTTCATGGGCCGCGACCTGCTGGCGCTCAGCGAGGAGGACATGCGGCAGGTCCGCGGCAGGGACATCGGCATGGTGTTCCAGGAGCCGATGACCTCGCTGAACCCGGTGCTGACGATCGAGCGGCAGTTGACCGAAACGCTGGAAACCCATCTCGGCGTGTCGCGCGAGAAGGCCAACGCCCGGGCGCTGGAGCTGCTGCAGCTCGTCGGCATTTCCGATCCCAAGCGGCGCCTGACGCAATACCCGCATCACCTGAGCGGCGGCATGCGGCAGCGGGTGATGATCGCCATGGCGCTGGCCTGCGAGCCGAAGCTGATCATCGCCGACGAGCCGACCACGGCGCTCGACGTCACGATCCAGGCCCAGATCCTGCAGCTCATGAAGGACCTGACCCGGCGGCTGGGGGTGGCGCTGATCATCATCACGCATAACCTGGGCGTGGTCGCGCGCTACGCCGATCGGGTCAACGTGATGTATGCCGGCAAGATCATCGAGCGCGGTGACGCCATGGAGATCTATCACAACCCGCGGCATCCCTACACGCTGGGGCTGCTGCGGTCGGTGCCGCGCCTGGACCATGCCCGGTCCGAGCGGCTGGAGCCGATCGACGGCCAGCCGCCCGACCTGACCCGGCTGGGCGCGGGCTGCGCCTTCCGGCCGCGCTGCCGCTACGCGGTCGAGCGCTGCGCCGGCGAGATCCCGCCGCTGGAATCGGTGTCCGACGGGCATCTCGCCGCCTGCTGGGTCAAGGACGAGCTCGGCACCGCCCTGAGGAAGGTCTCGTGAGCGTCGCCAGCGTCGCCGACACCACCACCGACCCGCGGGCGCTGGCGCAGGCCGAGCCGCTGCTGCGGGTGCGCGACCTGAAGATGTACTTCCCCGTCACCCAGGGCATGTTCATCCAGCGCAAGGTCGCCGAGGTGAAGGCGGTCGACGGCATCAGCTTCGACATCCGGCGGGGCGAGACCTTGGGCCTGGTCGGCGAGTCGGGCTGCGGCAAGACCACGACCGGCCGTTGCATCCTGCAGCTCGAACGGCCGACCGACGGCGAGATCGTCTTCGACGGCGTCGACCTGACCGGGCTGGACAACAAGGCCCTGATCCCGCTGCGCGAGAAGATCCAAGTGATCTTCCAGGACCCCTACAGCTCGCTGAACCCGCGCATGAAGGTGGGCGAGATCATCGCCGAGCCGATGATGGTGCACAAGATCGAGCCCGACGCGAAGCGCCGGCGCGAGCGCGTGGCCGAGCTGCTGACCGTCTGCGGCCTGAACCCGATGATGGCCGACCGCTATCCGCACGAGATGAGCGGCGGCCAGCGGCAGCGGGTCGGCATCGCCCGGGCGCTGTCGCTGAACCCGGAATTCATCATCTGCGACGAGGCGGTCTCGGCGCTCGACGTGTCGATCCAGGCCCAGGTCATCAACCTGCTGGAGGACCTGCGCGAGCAGTTCAACCTGACCTACCTGTTCATCGCCCACGACCTGAGCGTCGTGCGCCACCTGTGTCACCGGGTGGCGGTGATGTATCTCGGCAAGATGGTCGAGCTGGCCGATTGCGACGAGCTGTTCGACAACCCCCTGCATCCCTATACCCGGGCGCTGCTGTCGGCGGTGCCGGTGCCGGACCCGGAGGTCGAGCGGCAGCGCGAGCACCGGATCGTCGAGGGCGAGGTGCCGAGCCCGATCAATCCGCCGAGCGGCTGCGTCTTCCATCCGCGCTGCCGGGTGGCCGTGGCGGGCTGTAGCGCCGGCGTGCCGGCGTTCCGCGAAGTGACGCCCGGACACTGGGTCGCCTGCACGGAGGTGTAGCGACGGGTCCGGATATCCGATGAGGCTTTAACGTCGACGGCAAAGGTCGACGAGAACCAAGGGAGGAATGTGTCAGATGAAACGGAGTTTCCTGAAAACCGCGGCGGCGGTGGCGCTGGGCGCGTCGCTCGGCCTGACGTCGGCGATGGCGACGGCGGAGACGCCGAAGAAGGGCGGTGTCCTGAATTTCGTCGTCGGCAGCAAGATCCCGTCCTACGACGGCCATATCGAAACCACCTTCGGCATGATCCATCCGATCCGGCCGTTCTACAGCGTGCTGATCCGGGTCAATCCGGACAACCCGTCCTCGCCGACGGACTTCGTCTGCGACCTCTGCGTCGGCGACGTGCCGCGCCCGACGGACGATGGCAAGACCTACACCTTCAAGATCCGCCAGGGCGTCACGTTCCACAACGGCGCGCCGCTGACCGCGCAGGACATCAAGGCGACCTACGACAAGATCATTTTCCCGCCGGACGGCATCGCCAGCGCGCGCAAGGCCTTCTTCTCGATGGTCGAGTCGGTGACGGCGCCGGATGACACCACTGTCGTGTTCAAGCTGAAGTATCCGTCGGGATCGTTCATTCCGGCGCTGGCGACGCCGTTCAACTTCATCTACAGCAAGGCCGACCTGGACCAGCACGGCCATACCTGGCACCAGAGGAACATCAACGGCTCGGGCGCCTTCAGGTTCGTCGAGCATCAGCCCGGCGCCTTCGTCGAGGGCGCGCGCAACGACAACTATTACGTCGACGGCAAGCCCTATCTCGACGGCTTCAAGGCCATCGCGGCGCCGAAGATGGCGGTGCGGCTGCAGGCGATCCGCGGCGACCGCGCGGCGATCGAGTTCCGCGGCTTCCCGCCGAAGGCCCGCGACGACCTGGTCAAGGCCCTGGGCGACCAGATCACGGTGCAGGAAAGCGACTGGAACTGCGTGCTGCTGTTCACGCCGAACCAGAAGCGCAAGCCCTTCGACGACGTGCGCGTGCGCAAGGCGCTGACGCTGGCGGTCGACCGCTGGGGTGGCTCGAAGTACCTCTCGCGCATCGCCATCGTGAAGACGGTCGGCGGCGTCGCCTTCCCGAACCATCCGCTCGCCGCGACCCAGGGTGAGCTGAAGCAGTTGGCCGGTTACGGGACCGACCTGAAGAAGTCGCGTGCGGAAGCCCGGCGTCTGCTGAAGGAAGCCGGCGCCGAGGGGCTGGAGTTCGAGCTGCACAACCGCGGCGTCGACCAGCCCTACAAGGTCGTCGGCACCTGGCTGATCGACCAGTGGAAGCAGGTCGGTCTGAACGTGCGACAGCGCGTGCAGCCGACGGGTCCGTTCTATGACACGCTGCGCAAGAAGAAGGATTTCGACGTCTCGCTCGACTTCAACTGCCAGTCGGTCGTCAACCCGCTGGTCGACGTGTCGAAGTTCCTCGGCAGCGCCGGCAACAATTACGGCGAATACGAGGATCCGGTTCTGGAAGAGCTGTTCGACAAGATGAACCGGTCGGGCGACGAGGCCGAGCAGCGCGAGCTGATGCGGGCCTACGAGAAGCGGGCGCTGGACGAGATGGCCCATATCGGCGTCACGCTGTGGTGGTACAAGATCAACCCGCACCGGTCCTACGTGAAGGGCTGGAAGATCGCGCCCAGCCACTATCTCAACCAGGCGCTCGACAACGTCTGGCTGGACAAGTAGGTCGGTCGAGACCGGACCATACCGGCCACCCGCCCGTCGGGCGGGTGCCCGGCTGTCGGGGCATTCGATGTACAAGTATATCGTCAAGCGACTGCTGTTGATGGTGCCCACGCTGCTGGGCGCCGCCGTGCTGGTCTTCGCGCTGCTGCGCATGGTGCCGGGTGACGTCTGCGAGGTGCGGATGGCCGGTACCGGCCTCTACGTCGACCAGGAGGCGATCGATACCTGCCGCGAAAACCTCGGCATGAACGATCCCTATTACCTGCAGTTCTTCGACTTCATCGCCGGCTACGTCACCTTCGACCTCGGCGAATCCATGTGGACCGGCAAGCCGGTCACCTACGAGATCGGCATCCGCTTCGAGCTGTCGCTGCAGCTCGCCATCATGGCGACGCTGGTGGCGGTCGCGGTGGCCATCCCGCTGGGCGTGATCTCGGCGATCAAGCAGAACACCTGGATCGACTATTTCGTGCGCGCGTTCAGTATCGCCGGCATCGCCATGCCGTCGTTCTGGCTCGGCATTCTGATCATTCTCGGCCTGCTGATCACGACCCAGGCCTGGTTCGGCCAGCCCTGGATGCCGCCGATCGAGTATGTCTCTGTGTTCGAGGACCCGCTGGCCAACATGTCGCAATTGATCTGGCCGGCCGTGGCCACGGGCTACCGCTACTCGGCGGTGGCCACGCGCATGACCCGCTCGGCGCTGCTGGAAGTGCTGCGCGAGGACTACGTCCGCACCGCGCGGGCGAAGGGCCTGCTGGAGCGCGTCATCATCAACCGGCACGCGCTGAAGAACGCGCTGCTGCCGGTGGTGACCATCATCGCGCTGGAATTCGCTTTCCTGATGGGCGGCCTGGTGGTCACCGAGCAGGTGTTCAACCTGAACGGCCTCGGCAAGCTGTTCGTCGAGGCGGTGCTGAACCACGACTTCACGCTGACCCAGCATCTGGTGATGCTGGTGGTGGCGATCTTCGTCCTCACCAACCTTGTGGTGGACGTGCTGTATGCCTGGCTGGATCCGCGGATCCGCTACAGCTAGGAGGAACGGTCGAATGGCGACACCGGACATCGGCTACGACAGCGGCATCGAGGAACTGCCGAAGTCGAAAACCTGGCTGGGCGCGGCGCTGGAGATGATGCGCAAGCAGCCATTGGGCGCGGCCGGCGGTTTCGTGGTCCTGGTGATGATCTTCATGGCCGTGTTCGCCGAGCTGATCGCGCCCTACGATCCGGAGGCGAACTCGTTCGAGTTCATGCTGGTCGGGCCGAGCACGGATTTCCTGCTGGGCACCGACCAGTTCGGCCGGGACCTGTTGTCGCGCATCATCTACGGCGCCCGCACGGCGCTCTATGTCGGCTTCGTCTCGGCCTTCTTCGGCGCCACGGCGGGCCTGGTGCTGGGCGTGGCCAGCGCCTATTTCGGCGGCAGGATCGACCTGCTGTTCCAGCGCGTGCTCGACGTCTTCATGGCGTTTCCGCTGATCATCATGGCGCTCGCGGTCGTCGCCATCCTGGGCACCGGCACGCAGAACGTGATCATCGCCATCACCGTGCCGTTCATTCCGCAATGCGCGCGCGTCGTGCGCTCGAGCGCGCTGGCGATCCGCGAGATCCCCTACGTGGACGCGGCCCGGGCCTGCGGCTTCAGCCATACCCGGATCATTCTCCGGCATATGGCGCCGAACGTGATGGCGCCCTACCTGATCATGCTGACCTCGTTCGTCGGCCAGGCGATCCTGCTGGAAGCGTCGCTGTCCTATCTCGGGCTCGGCGTGCAGGAGCCGACCGCCGCCTGGGGCCTGATGCTGCAGGGCGGCGCCGAGGAATATGCCGAGAGCGCGCCCTGGGTCGCGGTATTCCCCGGGCTGGCCATCACGCTGGCGGTGTTCGGCTTCAACCTGTTCGGCGACGCGCTGCGCGACATGCTCGACCCGAAGCTGCGCTCGCGCTGACCGCGGCGCCGTTTCGCGGCCGGTCAGCCCGGCGGCGTGATCAGGATCTCGATGCCGCAGGCCTTGGCTCGCCGCAGGCGTTCGATCGCCGCCGCGTCCGTGATCCGTTGCACCGTCACGTCACGGTCCGACACGCCGGCCGCGCCCATCGCCTTGGCCACGGCGCCGGCCCGTAGCTCCCAAAGCAGGATGTTGATCGGCGCGTCGCCGGGGGGCTCGGCCCCGGCGGTGATCAGGATTTCCGTCCCGGCCAGCTTCCGCGCCGTCGAGCCCGCCCGGGTCAGCGTGGCAAGGGCGTCGTCGTCGAGGTCGGCGCTGGCCGAGGCGAAGCGGACGACGAACCTGGCCGGCCGGCAGGCCGTGCGGACAAACGCGGTTTCGATGTCGGCCGGCGCCGCGCCGAAATCGCCGTCCGCGCCGGCGTCGCCATCCCCGGCGGGATCGCCATCGCCACCGGGGTTGCCACCGCCGTCATTCCCGTCCCCGTCATCCTGATTTCCGTTTCCACCGCCGCCGTTTCCACCACCGCCGTTTCCGCCGCTGCCGTTTCCACCGCCGCCGTTTCCACCGCCGCCGTTTCCGTCTCCGCCGTCACCGTTTCCGTCGCCGCCGTCTCCGCCATCTACATCGTCGTCATCATCGTCATCGTCATCGTCATCGTCATCGTCATCGTCATCGTCATCGTCGTCATCACCATCATCGCCCTTGGCGACCGACTGGATGATGTCGAATGAATGATCATCGACAACAATTTTGACGGGTGCCGCGACAAGTGGCAGCGTCAGAAAGGCGTAAAGAAACCACGAAAGAACGCGCCATGGGCGTCGATACAGGCCCATCCCGAAATTCCTCCCTCTTCTTGCCGTGCTCGGCCAGGGTTCGGTGATCGGTCCTGGAATTCATGGTTAATAACATATTTCCTGCAATTTAGGAATTTCTACAGATAGTGTTCGGCGAAAGGTCTGCAACCATTTGGTTGGTGCCTTCTTCGGACGGCCTCCCGGAGCAAGCCCGGTGATGACGAGAAGCCGTCATGCCGGCGCAGGCCGGCATGACCGCGGCGCGGCCGTTGGCCGGACGGCTCAGAACTGCGCGGCGTACTGGGCCGGATCGATGCGGGCGCCGATCACGAGCGGCCGGTCCGGCGCGCCGTTGCCGGTCAGGGCCTTTTCCAGCCCCGATACGCTGTCGACGGCGATGCCGTCGCAGCCCATGGATTCGGCGAGCTTCACCATGTCGGTCGGCTCGATCAGCGTGCCCTGGCTGGGATACTGCCGGGCCATCTGCTTCAGCTCGATCCGGTTCAGGCTGTCGTCGCAGAACACCACGACCTTGAGACCGAGCTTCAGGCTTGCCGCGAGCCGCAGCTCGCCCTGAACCATGGCCAGCCCGCCGTCGCCGGTGAAGCAGACCACCGGACGGTCGCCCAGCAGATGCCTGGCGGTGATCGCGGCGGGCAGCGCATAGCCCATGGACGACAGGCCGTTCGTCATCAGCACGCCACGCGGCCGGTAGGTCGTCCAGCCCTGGCCGACCAGCAGCTTGTGCGAGCCCACGTCGGTCGAGACCACGGTGTCGCGCGGCATGGCGGCGCGCACCGTGTCGATGACGTCGGTGGGATTGAGCGCGCCGGCGACGCGTCCCTGGTAATAGAGCCGCATCAGGCCGTCGCGGTGCGCGGCGATTTCGGCCTCGGTCCACCTGGCCGACGCGCCGCCGGCATCGCTGAAGGCATCGAGGATGCGCCCGATATCGCCGACGACCTCGATCCTGGCCGGGTAGATCTGATCCGTGTTCGGCGTCGAGTCGATATGGATGACGGGCGCGGCCGGCGACCAGGGCTTGATCAGCTCGACGGCGTCGAAGCCGACGCTGAGGATCAGGTCGGACCGGCCGAGGAAGTCCCAGAGACAGGCGTTGCAGGCCATGTCGAGCGTGCCGGCATAATAGGGATGGTCTTCCGGCAGCACGCCCTTGGCCATCGGCGCGACGACGACCGGCAGGCCGTGGGTCTCGGCGAAGCGGGCCAGGGCCGGGCCGGCGTCCGCCCGCAGGGCCGAGATGCCGGTCACCACGACCGGCCGGTTCGCGGCGCCGAGCCGCTTCAGCGGATCGGCGGGCGCGTCGGTCGCGAAGACCTGGATGTCCGGTGTCGCGGCGGTCATCGGCGGCAGGACGACGGCGTCGTCCGAGGCCTCGGCGCCGACCACGTTCGCCGGCGTCGAGATATGCACTGGGCCCGGCCGTTCCGCCACGGCCAGCCGCAGGGCCTTGCGCATCACCGTGCCGACGGTGTCGGGCCGGATGGCGGTCGTCCACTTGGTGACCGGCGCGAACAGGCGGTTGTGGTCCAGCACCTGGTGCGTGAAATAGGGCAGGCGCCGGTCCTCGATCTGGCCCGACAACGCCAGCATCGGCACGCGGTCGAGATAGGCGTTGGCGACGGCGTTGACCAGGTTCGACGAGCCCGGCCCGAGCGTCGACAGGCAGACGCCGGGGCGGCCGGTGATCTGTCCGTAGGCCTCGGCCATCAGGCCCGCCGTGCCCTCGCGCCGCGCCAGCACGAATTCCAGTCCGGCGCGCCGGGCGGCCTCCAGGAACTCGACGTTCGGATCGCCGGGATAGCCGAAGACATGGGCGATCCCGGCGGCCCGGAGATATTCGATAATGACCTGGCTGGCGTTCATGATCGGCCCAATCGGTTGCGACAAACGGCGGGCGGCAAGGTAACATAGGCCCGGGTCCATCGGCGTCGGCAGCAAGGGAATCCGGGACAATGACATTGGCGGTGGTGGCGGGCGACGGGGCGCCCGGGCCGACGCGCAGCCTGGCGCGATTCGTCCGCGGCCTGCGCTATGACGATCTTGGCGAGCCGACCCGGCATGCCGCCCGCCGGCATATCCTGGATACCGTCGGGGCCTGTGTCGCCGGCGCGCGGGCGCAGGTGGCGGACGCGGTCGCCGCGGTCTACGCGGACGCGGGCATCGGCGGCGACGTGCCGGTGCCGGGCCGCGCGGAAAGGGTCGATCCGCTGAGCGCCGCCTATCTGGCCGGCGCCAGCGCGCACGGCCTGGAGCTCGACGACGGCTACCGTAACGGTTCGGTGCACGCCGGCGCGGTGGTGGTGCCGGCGGCGCTGGCGGCGGCCCATCGGCGTGGCGCCGGCGGTCGCGACCTGCTGGCCGCCGTGGTCGCCGGCTACGAGGTGGCGGCGCGGGTCTCGGCGGCCGGTCATCCACGGGTGCGGTGGCGCGGCTTTCACACGACCTCGACCTCGGGCGTGTTCGGCGCCGCGGCGGCCGTGGGCCTGCTGCACGGGCTGGACGAGGCGCGGCTGATGAACGCCTTCGGCCTGGCGGCCAGCAGCGCCGCCGGGCTGTTCGCCTTCGTCCAGGGCGGTGGCGACGTCAAGCGCCTGCATCCGGGGCACGCCGCGCGCGAAGGCCTGCTGGCGGCCATGCTGGCGGCCCGCGGCCTGGCCGGGCCGCCCGACGTGCTGGAGGCGGTCGACGGCTATTTCCATGCCTTCGCCGGCGACGATCCGCGGGCGGCGGACTATCGCGCGCCGGACCTGTTCGCCGGCGGGCCGGACTACGCCATCGAGGATTGCTACATCAAGCCCTATGCCTGCTGCCGGCATATCCACCCGGCGCTCGACGCGATGCTGGAAATCCTCGACGCGCGGGACCTGGCGCCGGCCGACGTCGCCCGTGTCGACGTGGCCACCTATAAGGTCGCGGCGGCCCATGCCGCGGCCGGCTGGGAGAATATGGGCACGGCCCAGCTCAGCTTTCCCTTCGTCATGGCGGTCGGCCTGCACCGGCGCAACGTCGATCTCGACGACTTCTCGGCCGCGCGGCGGAGCGATCCGGAAATCACCGCCGACTGCGGCAAGTTCCACGTGACGGTCGACCCGCAATGCGACGCCGACTATCCGCGCCTGCGGCCGGCCAAGGTGCGGCTGACGACGGTCGCGGGCGACAGCTTCGCGGCGGCGGTCGACGACGCCTACGGCTCGCCGCTGCGGCCGATGGACGATGACGCGCTGGCCGGGAAATACCGCGCGATCACGGCCGGCGTGCTCGGCCAAGAGGGCAGCGAGGCCAGCCTCGACATGCTGTGGCGGCTCGACCGGCTGGAAACGCTGGCGCCGCTGGCCGATGTGCTGGCCCGGCCGGTCTGAGCATGCCGGCTCGCGGGACCCTGATCCTGGTCGTCGGCCCGTCGGGCGCCGGCAAGGACAGCCTGATCGAGGGCGCGCGGGCGCGGCTTTCGGGCAACGGCGGTTTCGTCTTTCCGCGGCGCGACATCACCCGCGCCGCCGACCTGGGCGGCGAGGACTACAACGCGGTAAGCCCGGCCGAGTTCGATCGCCGGCGCGACGCCGGCGCCTACAGCCTGTGGTGGGGCGCGCATAACCTGTATTACGGCGTGCCCGAGGCGGTCGAGCGGGACCTGCGCGCCGGTTCGCGTGTCGTGGTCAACGTCTCCCGCGCGATCTTGGACGACGCCCGGCGGCGCCTGGGGCCGGTCCGCGTGGTCAACGTCACGGTGCCGAAACGGATCCTGGCCGAACGGCTGGCGGCGCGCGGGCGGGAAAGCCGGGCCGATATCGCGGCGCGGCTGGCCCGCGCGAGCGCCTATGACGTGGACGGCGACGACGTGGTCCAGTTCGTCAACGACCGTCCGCTGGCCGACTCGGTCACCGCCTTCGTCGCCGTGCTGGCGGACGGACCCTAAAAGCCCGATCCGAAAAGGCGCCAACGCCGCCGATGTTTCGGTGAACGGTCTCTCCCCTTGGTCATTGCCGGACTTGATCCACTGGTGTCCGGTTTAAATTCCGGCCGCAAGTAAAGAGAGTTGGTTTGACTGGTCTGTCGTTGTTTTTTCTGGCCGGATGAGCTCGTCGATGCGCTTTCGATGCATCAGGTTGGTGCGCACGAGGCGGGCAAAGGCGAGCGGGCTTTTGACGGCCTTCTGTACGGATCTGGCGAGGTGGAGCAGCAGGTATGCGATCAGGGCGACGGCGATCTGAATGCGCACGGCGTTTTCGCTTCTGCCGATGAAGTGCTTGATCTTCAGGGTCTGCTTGACCCAGCGGAAGAACAGCTCGATGTCCCAGCGTCGCTTGTAGAGGTCGGCGATCTCCTGGGCGGTGGCGTCGAGATCGTTGCTGAGGATACGCAGGATCTTATCGTTGTCGGTCTTGACGCGAACCTCGCGGACCGGGTCGGCGAAGGGGTTTTTCCGGCTCCTGGCCTGACGCCGCGGCAGCAGGCCGATACGGTCGGAGAGAATGTTGCTGTCGGCCGGCAGGTCCTCGGGCAGGGGCAGGTCCTCGATGACGCTCAGGGGTGTGTTTTTCTTGAAGCGGGTGACGATACGGCAGCCTTCGGCGTCCAGCCTGGCCCACCAGCCGTAATCGTAATAGCCGAGATCGAAGACATAGGTGGCGCCGGCCTCGATCGGCATGGCCTTGGCGGCGGTGATGTCATTGACCCGCGAGGGCGTCACCGCGGCATAGATCGGCCGTTCGGCGCCGGCATCGTAGATCACGTGCATCTTGGCGCCACAGACCTTGGCCGAGTAGCGCGCCCAGTCGGCGCTGCTCTGGCTCAGCCGCAGGCTGCTGGCGTCGATCAGGTAGACGCTGTCGCCGAGCTTGCGGCGCAGGCCCGCGTGCGCCCGCGCCACCATCTTCTCAAACAGCTCGGAGAACACCGCCGAGGGCCGCAGCGCATTGGCATCCGACAGGCTCGAACGCTTCACCGGCGTGGCGCCGAGGTGATAAAGCCGATTGGCGTGGCTCTCCAGATCGTTGACGATCGCCCGCATGCTGGCCACGCCCGCCAGTTGGCCGTACAGCAGCGCCACGAACTGGCTCTTGGTCGTCAGCCCGCGCACATGCTTGTCGGCCTTGTGCGTCTCGACCAGATCGTCAAATACATCCCAAGGAAGATGCTTCAACAGATCATGTAAAACTGTATTCTGATGCCGCATGGTGTTGGTCCTCGCTCCGTGTCCAATGTCTCGAAAAACTCTTGGACACCAGTAGAATCAACACCATGCAACATGTCCACAAAATCTAACCGGACACCAGTGGACTTGATCCGGCAATCCGGTGGATAGCACCGCCAAGACGCCAAGGCACCAAGGTCGCGCGGCCCGTACGGTGGTCGGATTGCCGGTCCCTTGGTGTCTTGGCGCCTTGGCGGTGAAACCATCCTTTTTCGTCCCAACGCACGGCTCTGGATCACCGGGGCAAGCCCGGTGGTGGTGAACGGGTGCTAACGAATGGGAATCAAACGCCTGGTTTCGAGCCAGACTCGAAGGGAAAGCGGCGCAGCAGGTTGAACGGGCTCTCGCGGTCCGGTTGATGGAAGACCGCGATGCCGTCGACCTGGAGCGGCGCCTCGGTGACGGGCGCCGCCAGCGGCGCCAGCGCGGCCATCACCACCGCGCGGTCCGCCGCCGGCAGCCGTTCCGTCAGCGTCATGTGGAAGCGGAACTCGTCCATCACGTAAGGATAGCCCCAGGCCCGCAGCAGCGCGTCCTGACGCGGGCTGAGGCCGGCGGCGCGGCGGCGGGCGAGCTCGGCCGCGCCGGCCGGTGCCCGGAAGCGGTCGAGGTCGCGCACGCAATCGGCGGCAAGGTCCCGCATCGCCGGGCAGGGCGCCGACAGCACCAGCGCCGTGAAGCCCGAAAGCGCGGCGACCCGCAGGGGCGGCGCGTCGAAACCGGCGCGGGCGGCCGCGAAGGCCGCAACCGCGGCCAGCAGGTCCGCCTCGCAGCAGCCGTCGGCGAGCGCGAACGGCGGCTTCAGGGTGCCGTGAAAACCGTAGTGGCGCGGCGAGGTGGTGATCTCGGCCAGCCGGGTCGGGCTCAGCCCGTCGACGGCTGGCTGCGCGCGCGCCGTGCCGTCGGCGCAGTCGCGCCCCAGCCAGACGGCGCCGAACTCGGCCAGCGCGCTGCCCGGCGGCGGCGCGAAATAGACGGCGT
Source organism: Alphaproteobacteria bacterium (assembly GCA_028281075.1). Taxonomy (GTDB): domain Bacteria; phylum Pseudomonadota; class Alphaproteobacteria; genus JANQKO01. The sequence goes on from JANQKO010000304.1 coordinate 14,755, forward strand.
AGCGGGCGCTCACGTCCGCAGGCAGCTTTCGAGATGCGGCCGGAAGTGGTTCAGGTCGGGGGTCGCCGCGCCGACGACCTTGCCGCCCTCGTCCCAGCGCCGCACCCGAACGCCGTCGTCGGCATAGGGCTCGGCGGCGAACCCGGCGGCCTCGTCGGCGGTGAAGGGACCGCCCTGCAGTTCGAGGGTGCGCACCGACCCGGGCGACAGGCGGTCGAAATAGTCGGGCTCGGTCGCGGTCAGATAGCGTTTGGCGGCGACATGCCAGTAGACCGGCATGACGACATCGTCATCGAACCACTGCGCGAGATAGTCGCGCCCGCGGATCTCGTGCTTGGCGTCCTCGCCGCGCGCCAGCGCCGCCCATTCGTCCGGATTCAGCAGATGGCCGATGTCGTGTAGCAGCGCCGCGGCGACCAGCGCCGGCGAGGCGCCCTCGCGTTCGGCGAGCGTCGCGCACTGCAGGCCGTGCGCCAGTTGCGTCACCTGCTCGCGGGTGCCGTAGAGGCGTTTGCCGCCCCGCGCCATCACCTCGAAAATCCGCTCGATCGGATCCATGACCTGCCCCTTGTCGTCGGTTGCTAAACCACCCGTTGGCCCTGCCGCCAGACCTGCCGCACCACCGGCACGCCGACGCGGTTGTCGACCCGGACCATGTCGGCGCGCCTGCCGGCGGCGATCTCACCGCGGTCATCCAGCCCGACCATGCGGGCGGGGTTCCGGGCAACGCGATTGACGGCGTCCGGCAAGCTCATCTCCAGCCGTTCGTGCATGATGAAGGCGCTGTGCATCAGGCTTGCCGGCACGTAGTCCGAGGACAGCGCGTCGAGCAGGCCGCGCTCGGCCAGCTCCAGCGCCGCGACGTTGCCGGAATGCGAGCCGCCGCGGACCACGTTCGGCGCGCCGGCGATGGTGCCGAGCCGGCGGTCCCGGGCCGCCGACGCGGCCTCGACCGTGGTCGGGAACTCGGAGATCGTCGCCCCCATCTCGACCGCTTCGTCGATATGGCCGGGCGTCGTGTCGTCGTGGCTGGCCAGCACCAGGTCGCGTTCGCGGCAGACGGCGACGATGGCGTCGCGGTTGCGGTCGGCGTTGCGGGCCTGGCGTTCCTTGCGCTCGGCGATAAGGGCGGCGATACCGGCATCGTCGAGGCCGTGCTTGCCTTTGTAATAGACGGTCCAGTGCTCGATATTGCGGAACTGCCGCTGTCCGGGCGTGTGGTCCATGATCGAGGCGAGCCGGACCAGCGGATCGCCGTGAAACTCGTCGAACATCTCGGCCGCGTCATCGCCGCCGATCTCGCAGCGCAGATGGATCAGGTGGTCGGCGCGCAGGATGCCGTGCTTTTGGGCGTCGTGGATATGGCCGAGAATGTCGCGCAGCCGCTCGGCCAGGCCGTAGGCCTCGGACGTATCGCCGACCCGCAGGGCGTCGAACACCGTGGTGATGCCGGCCGCGGCGACGTCCGTGTCATGCGCCATCAGCGCGGGCGTCACCGGCCAGCGCACCTTCGGCCGCGGCGTCAGGTGCTTCTCCAGGTTGTCGGTGTGCAGCTCGACCAGGCCGGGCAGCAGATAGTCGCCCTCGACATCCTGGCTGCCGGCGGCCGTGGTCGGGCCGCCGGCGACATCGGTAATCTCGCCGTCCCGCACCCGGACGCTGCCGTGCACGACCTCGTCGTCCAGCACGATCCGGGCATTGGAAAGGATCAGGTCGTTGCTCATGCGGCCTCTCGGTACGCGGCGACGTCGAAGCCGCCCGTCGCCACCCGGTCGCGGACATCGGCGTCGTGGAAGATGCCGACGACGGCCACCTGCCGGGCGCGGGCGTCGTTGATCAGCTCGACCACCGCGTCGCGGTTGGCGGCGTCGAGCGAGGCCGTCGGCTCGTCAAGCAGCAGGACGGGATAGTCGGCGACGAAGCTGCGGGCGATGTTCACCCGCTGCTGCTCGCCGCCCGAGAAGGTCGCCGGCGGCAACCGCCACAGCCGCTCCGGCACGTTCAGCCGGGCCAGCAGCTCGGCCGCGCGGTCGCGGGCGCGGCCGGCATCGACCGCCCGCACCAGCAGCGGCTCCATCACCAGGTCGATGGTCGGGATGCGCGGGATCACGTGCAGGAACTGGCTGACATAGCCCATGGTGCGGCGGCGGATCTCCAGCACGGTCCGCGGCTCGGCGCCGGTGACCGGCACCAGCGCGCCGTCATGGCGGACCAGCACCTGGCCGGCGCGCGGCAGGTAGTTGCCGTAGATGCAGCGCAGCAGGCTCGACTTGCCGGCGCCCGACGGGCCCGACAGCACCACGCACTCGCCGCCATGTACGGTGAGGTCCACGTCGTTGAACACCGGCAGCTCGAGGCCGTCCTGCAGATGCAGCGTAAAGGACTTCCGCAGGCCTTCGATGACCAGAAGCGGTTCGGATTGTGTCGACATGAGGTTCAGACCGAGACGATGGAGGAGACGAGGAGTTGGGTATAGGGGTGCTGGGGATCGTCCAGGACCTGGTCGGTCAGGCCCTGTTCGACCACGCGGCCGCGCTGCATGACCATCAGGCGGTGCGAGAGCAGGCGGACCACGCCGAGGTCGTGGGTGACGATCACGCAGGCGACGCCCAGCTCGCGTACCAGCCCGCGCAGCAGGTCGAGCAGGCGGGCCTGCACGGAGACGTCGAGGCCGCCGGTCGGCTCGTCCATGAAGACCAGACGCGGCTTGGTGACCAGGTTGCGGGCGATCTGCAGCCGCTGCTGCATGCCGCCGGAGAAGGTCGACGGCAGGTCGTCGATGCGGCCGTCCTCCATCTCGACCCGGTCCAGCCAGTCGATCACGTCGCGCCGGATGTTGCCGTAGTGCCGGGCGCCGACCGCCATCAGCCGCTCACCGACATTGCCGCCCGCCGACAGGTTCATGCGCAGGCCATCGCGCGGATTCTGGTGCACGAAGCCCCAGTCGGTGCGCATCAGCATGCGCCGCGCCGGCTCGGACATGGTCGCGAGGTCGGCCATGCCGTCGACACGGGTGTCGTACTCGACCCGGCCGGCCGTCAGCTCCAGGTTCGCCGACAGGCAGTTCAGCAGCGTCGTCTTGCCGGAGCCGGACTCGCCGACGATGCCCAGGATCTCGCCGGGCCAGAGCTCGAAGCTGACGTCCCGGCAGCCGATCCGGTCGCCGTAGGACTTGCCGACACCGGTGGCGCGCAGCAGGGACTGTCCGCTCATGCCGCGTCTCCCCGTGCCCGGCCGGCGGCCCTGGCCTGGCGTTCGGCGCAGTATTCTGTGTCGGAGCAGCAGAACATCCGGCCGCCCTTGTCGTCCAGCACCACCTCGTCGAGGAAGGTGTCGGTCGCGCCGCAGAGCGCGCAGGGCTGGTTCCAGGTCTCGACGTCGAAGGGATAGTCGTCGAAATCGAGGCTCTTGACCGGCGTATGGGGCGGGATCGCGTAGATGCGTTTCTCGCGCCCGGCGCCGAAAAGCTGCAGCGCCGGATTCCGGTCCATTTTCGGGTTGTCGAACTTCGGGATCGGGCTGGGCGACATCACGTAGCGGCCGTTGACCAGGACCGGATAGTTGTAGCCCTTGGCGATGCGGCCGAACTTGGCGATGTCCTCGTACAGGCTGACCTGCATGGTGCCGTATTCCTCGAGCGCGTGCATCTTGCGGGTCTCGGTCTCGCGCGGCTCGATCCAGCGCAGCGGCTCGGGGATCGGCACCTGGTAGACCAGGATCTGGCCCTCGGCGAGCGGCGTCTCGGGCACCCGGTGCCGGGTCTGCACGATCGTCGCCTCCTTCGTCCGCTCGGTGGTGTCGACGCCGGCGGTCTTGGCGAAGAAGCGGCGGATGTTGACGGCGTTCGTGGTGTCGTCGGCGCCCTGGTCGATCACTTTCAGCACGTCGTCCGGCCCGATCACGCTCGCCGTCACCTGGATGCCGCCGGTGCCCCAGCCGTAGGGCAGCGGCATCTCGCGACTGCCGAACGGCACCTGATAGCCGGGGATCGCCACGGCCTTCAGGATCGCGCGGCGGATCATCCGCTTGGTCTGTTCGTCAAGGAAGGCGAAGTTATAGCCGTCGATTGTTGCAGTTCGGTGTTGCTCGTCGTCGCCGGCCGGCGCCGACTCGTCGGTCGCTGACATGGTCATTCCGCCGCCTCCTGATGTGCCCCGCGGTTGCGTTCGATCTGCTCGCGTATGCGCCGGATGATCACCAGCTCGGACTGGAAGTCGATATAGTGCGGCAGCTTCAGGTGCTGCACGAAGCCCGAGGCCTCGACGTTGTCGGCGTGGTACAGCACGAATTCCTGGTCCTGGACCGGCGCGTTCACGTCCTCGCCCAGCTCGCTCGCCCTGAGCGACCGGTCGACCAGCGACATGGCCATGGCCTTGCGCTCGCAATAGCCGAAGGTCAGGCCGTAGCCGCGGGTGAATTGCGGCGGCTGCGTCGCCGAGCCCTGGAACTGGTTGATCATCTGGCATTCGGTGACCGTGATCTCGGCGACCTCGATGGCGAAGCCGAGCTCCTCGGGCACGAACTCGACCGCGACCTCGCCGACGCGGATCTCGCCGGCGAAGGGGTGCGTGTTGCCGAAGCCGCGCTGATTCGAATAGCCCAGCGCCAGCAGGAAGCCCTCGTCGCCGCGGGCCAGCGCCTGCAGGCGGGCGTCGCGGCCGGCCGGAAACTGGATCGAGTCCCGTGTCAGGTCGGCGACGGGTTCGTCGTCCGCCGGCAGTTCCGCCTCCATCATGCCGTCGCGGTCCAGCAGCTCGACGACGCGCGGCATCTCGTTGTCGATCACGTGATCGCTCAGCTCGCCCTCCGGCCGCTCGCCGTCGGCGGCCAGCGTGAAGTCCAGCAGCCGGTGCGTGTAGTCGAAGCTGGCGCCCAGGATCTGGCCGCCGGGCAGGTCCTTGTAGGTGGCGGAGATGCGCCGCCGGATCGCCATCCGGCCGGTGTCGATCGGCTCGGACGCGCCGAACCGCGGCAGCGTGGTGCGATAGGCGCGCAGCAGGAAGACCGCCTCGATCAGATCGCCGCGGGCCTGCTTGACGGCGAGCGCGGCCAGCTCGCGATCGTAGAGCGAGCCTTCGGTCATGACCCGGTCGACGGCGAGCGACAATTGCCCGTCGATCTGCTGCAGCGTCACCTCGTTGACATGGCGGTCGCCGCGGCGCTCGTCCGCCAGCAGCCGCTGGGAGTTCTCGATGGCCTTCTCACCGCCTTTGACTGCGACATACATGGGCTCAGCTCCTCACGGTCGTTGTGCGCGGCAGGCAGCAGAGCCGCCGGTCCGCCGTAATGACGAGATCGACGCCGCGCGGAAACAGCGCGTTGTTCCGCCGCCAGGCCATGGCGAAGTCGGCCGGCAGGCCGTCGATGCCGATCCGCGCCGTTTGCGCGATGCCGGGGCCGGCGAGCGACCAGCCGCCGTCCGGCCGCAGTCCGCCGGCCTGGAACAGCAGCGTCGTCGAGGTATCGGGATACTCGTCGCTGCCCTGCGCGAACGGCGGCAGCGCCGGCAGCGCGCCGGCGATCACCGCGAAGCGGGCCTCGGCCGGATCGTCGGCGATCGGGCAGCCGCAATGGAAGCGCAGGAAATCGGCCGCCGGCGCGGCCGCCGCATCGAGCCAGACGGGGGTGTCGAAATCGGCCAGCGCGAGGCAGACCGCCGCCGTCGCGGCATTCAGCGGCGCCGGCGGTTCGAGCGCGATGTCGATCTCGGCGATCGCGCCGGGCCGTGCCATGGCCGCGAGCACGCCGCGAAAGACCGACTGGGCGTCGAGCACGGGGTCGGCGAAGCCGGGCGCGATCCGGGACGCATCGAGGGGCTGGGTCGGCATGGCTAGTCGTCTCCCCGGACCACGGTGAAGAAGTCGACCTTGGTGGCGCCGGCCTTGACGGCGGCGGCCTCCCGGGCGTCGTCATGCATCTTGCTCAAGGGCTCGATGATGCCGTCGCGCACGTCCTCGCGGCAGTCCGGGTCCTGCATCAGGGCGTCGACGACGGCCGACAGCTCGGCATGGCGCTTGTGGCGCCCGCTGACATAGCCGTGGCCGGTCATGCCGTTCTCGAGCCGGACGGAGCAGCGCGTCACCGTCATCTCGCCCAGATTGAAACGGACGCCGGTGCCGCCGGCGCGGCCGCGCACCATGACCATGCCGACCTCGGGCCGCCGCAGGGTCCGCCAGCCCGGCTTCTGCGGCAGGTTGTCCCAGAGAACCTCCAGGTCCTTCGGCTTCGCCTTGGCCAGAACGGACATCCAGCGCTGCCTGTGCCGCTGCTCCATCGTAACGCTCATCGTCGCTCGCACCTCGTGGCTCAATTCACCTGTCTGGACCAATTCACGTAACTGGATCAATTCATCTAAACGTATAGACATCCATATGAATTGGCCGTAGGATATCCATGAGGAGAAATTCGTAAAGTGATTTCTTGTGAAGTTTCGATGACAGGCGGGGGCCGAGGACTGGCATGAACCTGGATCGCGGCAGCGGCGTCGCCTTGTGGCGGCAGATCGAGCATGTGCTGACGCAGGAGATCGCCGACGGCGTGTTCGCGCCGGGCAGCCGGCTGCCGACCGAGCCGAAACTGTCGAGCCGGTTCGGCGTCAACCGGCACACCCTGCGGCAGGCGCTGCTGGCGCTGGCCGACCGCGGCCTGATCCGCATCGAGCAGGGCCGCGGCACCTTCGTGCGCGAGGACGTGGTCGACTATGCCGTGGGGCCCCGAACGCGGTTCTCGGAAATCGTCGGCCGGCAGGACCGGACGCCCGGCGGCGAACTGATCGCGATCGTCGAGGTACCGGCGGACGCGACCGTCGCCAAGGCGCTGGGCATCCGCAAGGGCGCGCCCTGCATCCGCATCGATTCGAAGGGCAAGGCCGACGGCCAGATCCTGACGGTCGGTTCGCACTATATCTCGACCGAACGCCTGCCCGGGATCGGCGATGCCTATCGCGAGACCCGGTCGATGACCAAGGCGCTGCGGCAATGCGGCATCGCCGACTATTCGCGAAAGACCACCCGCGTCACCGCCCGGATGCCGAGCGCCGACGACGCCGCGCATCTGAAGCAGCCCCCGAACCGGCCGGTGCTGGTGGCGGAATGGGTCAATATCGACCGCGACGGCATGCCGGTCGAATACGGCATCACCCGGTTCGCCTCGGACCGCGTGCAGATCGTCTTCGAGACCTGAAAAGAAGACGGGATCACCACGAAGCCGCAAAGATACAAAGAATCAAGAGCATTGGATGGCGTGAAGGTAATCGGGGCTAAAGTCCGGTGAGCTCACCGCCAAGACGCCAAGGCACCAGGATGACACGGCCGCTCCCCACCCTTTGCGTGAAGCGGCCCGGCCGGTGTAGGTTGCGGCGCGTTCCGCGCCCGCGAGAACACCCGCGGCCGTTTTGGCCGATGGCATAAGATGAGCTGTACGATCTGGGGGAGGTCACGCCACATGGCTAAATTCCGCGCGCTGCCGGCGGCGGCGCTGCTGATGCTGCTCGCGTCGCCGTCACGGGCAGAGGACACCGCCTTCAGCGCCGGCGATACGGCCTGGATGCTGACGTCGACGGTGCTGGTGCTGTTCATGACGCTGCCCGGCCTGGCCTTGTTCTATGCCGGCCTGGTGCGGGCGAACAACGTCCTCTCGGTGCTGATGCACTGCTTCGCACTGGCCTGCCTGATGTCGATCCTCTGGCTCGTCGCCGGCTACAGCCTGGCCTTCGACGACGGCGGCGGCATGCAGGCCTTTATCGGCGGGCTGAGCCATATGTTCCTGGCCGGCATCGGCCCGGAGACGCTGGCGGGCAGCATTCCCGAGACCGTTTTCTTCATGTTCCAGATGACCTTCGCGGTGATCACGCCGGCGCTGATCGTCGGCGCCTATCCCGAGCGCATCCGCTTTCCAGCGGTGCTGCTGTTCAGCGCCATCTGGCTGCTGGTGGTCTACGTGCCGGTGACGCACTGGGTCTGGGGCGGCGGCTGGCTGGCCGAGATGGGCGTCATGGACTTCGCCGGCGGCATCGTCGTGCACGTCACCGCCGGCACCTCGGCCCTGGTGCTGGCCTGGCTGCTGGGCGGCCGGCGCGGCTTTCCCGGCGACCTGCGGCCGCCGCACAATCCCGGCATGACCATGATCGGCGCTTGCATGCTCTGGGTCGGCTGGTTCGGCTTCAATGCCGGCAGCGCCCTGGTGGCCGACGGCAATGCCGGCATGGCCATGACCGTGACGCACATCTCGTCGGCGATGGGCGCCCTGACCTGGGCGGCGATCGAGTGGATCCGGTTCGGCAAGCCCAGCCTGATCGGCATCGTCACCGGCATGGTCGCGGGCCTGGCCTCGATCACGCCGGCCTCGGGCTTCGTCGGTCCGGTCGGTGCCCTGATCATCGGTTTCGCCGGCGGCCTGATCTGCCAGTTCGCCGTGGGCTGGATCAAGAACCTGATCAGGATCGACGACTCGCTCGACGTGTTCGCGGTGCACGGCGTCGGCGGCGCGCTCGGCACGCTGCTGACGGCGTTCCTCGCCACAGGCGCGTTCGGCGGGCTGGGGCTGGCCGACGGCGTGGGCATGGGCGGTCAGTTCAGCGTCCAGTTGACCGGCGTCGTCGCGGTGCTGGTCTGGTCGGCCGTCGCGAGCTACGTCATCATCAAGCTGGTGTCGGCCATCTGCGGCTTGCGGGTCTCCGAGGAAGAGGAACTCGAGGGCCTCGATCTCGTGGCGCATGGCGAGCGGGGCTACGATCTCTGATCGGATCGGCCCGGCATCAAGTATGAAAGGAACCTGGCGATGAAGATGGTCATGGCGGTGATCAAGCCGCACAAGCTGGAGGCGGTCCGCGACGCGTTGACCGGCCTCGGCGTCGAGGGCCTGACGGCGAGCGAGGTGAAGGGCTTCGGCCGGCAGGGCGGCCATACCGAGATCTATCGCGGCGCCGAATATGCCATCAGCTTCGTGCCCAAGGTGAAGATCGAGATCGCGGTGACGGACGACCGGGTCGACGACGTCGTCGACGCCATCCGCAACGCCAGCCATACCGGCAAGATCGGCGACGGCAAGATCTTCGTCTACGACATGGGCCGGGCCGTGCGCATCCGCACCGGCGAGGAGGATACCGAAGCGCTCTGACGCTTGCGGGTTGTTCGCCGCTCTGCAAAGCTTTTATCGAGCCCGTCCCGATCCGATTCCGCAGCCCGGAGTTCCCGTCATGTCGCACCTGCCCGCCAGCGAGGCGCTGTCCCGCTTTACCGTCGTCGATCTGACCCGCGTGCGCGCCGGGCCGACCTGCGTGCGGCAGCTCGCCGACTGGGGCGCCGACGTGATCAAGGTCGAGATGCCGGCCGCGGTCGAGGGCGACGGCGCGCTCGGCGGGCCGCGGCACGATTCGGACTTCCAGAACCTGCACCGCAACAAGCGCTCGATCACGCTCAACCTGAAGGAAGCGGACGGGCGCGAGGCCCTGCTGCGCCTGCTGGAACGGGCGGACGTCCTGGTGGAGAACTACCGGCCCGACGTGAAGCATCGCCTGGGCATCGACTACGAGACGCTGAAGGCGCGGTTCCCGCGGCTGGTCTATGCCAGCATCTCCGGCTTCGGCCAGGACGGCCCCTA
>JANQKO010000310.1 GCA_028281075.1 Alphaproteobacteria bacterium
ATCACCATGGCGATGCCCTGACCGACGCCAATGCACATGGTGCAGAGCGCGTAGCGGCCGCCGGTCGCCTCGAGCTGGTTCAGCGCCGTGGTCACCAGACGCGCGCCGCTCATGCCCAGCGGGTGGCCGAGTGCGATGGCGCCGCCGTTCGGGTTCACATGGTCGGCGTCGTCCGGCAATCCGAGGTCGCGGGTCACGGCCAGCGCCTGGCTGGCGAAGGCCTCGTTCAGCTCGATCACGTCCATATCGGCGACAGTCAGGCCGGCACGCTCCAGCACCTTGCGCGAAGCCGGCGCCGGACCGAAGCCCATGATCCGGGGCGGCACGCCGGCCGTCGCCATACCGACGATACGGGCGCGCGGCGACAGGCCGTGCGCCTTGGCCGCCGCCTCGCTGGCGATCAGCAGCGCGCAGGCGCCGTCGTTCACGCCCGACGCGTTGCCCGCCGTCACCGTGCCGTTCTCGCGAAACGGCGTCGGCAGCTTGCCCAGACCGTCGAGCGTGGTGTCGCCGCGCGGATGCTCGTCGCGCTCGACGACGATCGCGTCGCCCTTGCGACGCGGGATCGTCACCGGCGTCAGTTCCTTCTCGAAGAACCCGTTCTCCATCGCCGCCTTGGCCTTCATCTGGCTGCGATAGGCAAAGGCGTCCTGGTCGGCCCGGCTGATCTGGAATTCCTCGGCCACGTTCTCGCCGGTCTCCGGCATGGAATCGACGCCGTACTGCCGCTTCATCAGCGGGTTGACGAAGCGCCAGCCGATGGTGGTGTCGTAGACCTCGGACTTGCGCGAAAAGGCGGTCTCGGCCTTGCCCATGACGAACGGTGCCCGGCTCATGCTCTCGACGCCGCCGGAAATGCCGAATTCGGCCTCGCCCGACTTGATGGCGCGGGCCACATAGCCGGTGGCGTCCATGCCCGAGCCGCAGAGCCGGTTCACCGTGGCGGCCGGCACGCTGTCCGGCAGGCCGGCCAGCAGCAGGGCCATGCGCGCGACGTTGCGGTTGTCCTCGCCGGCCTGGTTGGCACAGCCGAACGCGACCTCGTCGACCCCCTCCCAGTCCACGCCGTCGTTGCGCGCCATCAGCGCCTTCAGCGGGATGGCCCCCAGATCGTCGGTGCGCACCGGCGCCAGCGCGCCGCCATAGCGTCCGATCGGCGTGCGCACGGCGTCGCAGATGAATGGTTCGGTCATGTCCGTATACTCCCGGGTTTGCCTCGTCGCGATCGCCCGTCAGCGCTGGGCGATCCGTCCACGCATATCTAGGACAGCACCGCCGCGCCGTCCAATGCCTTGGACCGCGGCCACCGCCGTTAACTTTTTTGGCTGGCCGTCACCGCCCGATTGTTGTTTGCTATTGCCATCATGGGATAACTGGCATGCAGACCTCGGCCGCGCTGGCGGCCAACGGTCCGCCCGGGGATGGATCGACGGGCGGCGTTATCCCATGGCCCGGCGCGAGCCCGGGCGTTTTCACGCACATGATCGACAGCAGACGGCGCCGACCGGCCGGCGATGGCGCGCGGCCGCGACGTCCGTCACGGGAGGGAAACGATGACTCAGTTACGGGTAAACGGCGTGGTCCGCCAGTTCAATGGCGATCCGGAGATGCCCCTGCTCTGGTTCGTCCGCGACGAACTGAAGCTGACCGGCAGCAAGTTCGGCTGCGGCACCGGTCTTTGCGGCGCCTGCACCATGCATGTGGACGGCGAAGCCGTGCGCGGCTGCATCACGGCCGTGTCGGAAGCCGAGGGCAAGGACGTCACCACCATCGAGGGGCTTGACCCCGCCGGCAACCACCCGGTGCAACGCGCCTGGCGGGACGTCAATGTGCCGCAATGCGGCTATTGCCAGTCCGGCCAGATCATGCAGGCCGCGGCGCTGCTGAACGAGAACCCGGACCCCACGGACCAGCAGATCATCGAGGCCATGGACGGCAACATCTGTCGCTGCGGCACCTATCAGCGCATCTTCGCCGCGGTCCGCACGGCCGCGCAGGAGGTATGACCATGGCGATGATCGAGAATCTCAGCCGGCGCAACGTCCTCAAGGGCGCCGGCGTGACCACCGCGCTGGTGCTTGGCGCCAAGGTGGCGCCGTCGTCGCTGATCGGCAGCGCGCTGGCGGCGACGTCGGCCCGGCCGAACCTGTTCGTGCGCATCGACGACACCGGCATCGTCACCATCACCTGCAGCCGCTCCGAGATGGGCCAGGGCGTGCGCACGGGCATCCCGATGATCGTCGCCGACGAGATGGAGGCCGACTGGAACCGGGTCAAGATCTGGCAGGCGCCGGGCGATCCGGAGAAATACGATCCGGCCGGCAAGGATGGCCAGAACACCGACGGCTCGCGCAGCACCCGGCACAATTTCGACGTCATGCGCCAGATGGGCGCGGCGGCGCG
>JANQKO010000314.1 GCA_028281075.1 Alphaproteobacteria bacterium
TTTCCGAATTCCGTCAGCGGCCGTCATGGTCCCTCCGTCCGCGTGCCGACCGGCCAGCGACAGCGACCGGCGGCATGATTCGCGCCGCCGGCGCCCCCCGGGTCCGGTCCCGGTCGGCGTCTCGAACATTTTTTGCCCCCGATTCCCGGGATGCTCAGACTATCTTAACCACGATGGCGCAGTTTGCCGCTATTCTGACGATGAGTTGATCGTCTGCTACGGGAACTGGGAGGGAACCGTGCTTCGAGGCGTCGGCATTGCCGCGAAGATCACCGGACTGCTGGGCGCCTGTCTCGGATTCGTTCTGACCGTGACCGTCATGGCCATGGCCCAGACCAGCGCGCTCGACCCGCCCCGGCCGGAACGGGTGACGACCGCCACCGACTAGCCGTCCGTTCGCGACGGGCGGCGCCGCCCCGGCCGCGCCACCTTGTCCCGCCGCCACCTTGTCCCGCCGACAACGTTGTCGTACATCTGAGCTTGAGACGACAGGCGGACGCGACCGTTTGTCCGCACCTTCGCTGCCACGGCAAGGGGCCGAGATGTCCGACTATCCCGAGTTCACCGATCCGATGAAACGGCCGCGCTATGTCGGCCTGCCGACATTCATGCGCGCGCCCTATGCCGAGGACCTGGCGGACGTCGATATCGGCCTGGCCGGCATCCCCTTCGACGGCGGCGTCACCAACCGGCCCGGCGCCCGGCACGGCCCGCGGGAGATCCGCAACCAGTCGAGCCTGATCCGCACCATCAACCATGCCAGCACGATCGCCCCGCACCGCATCTGCCGTGTCGCCGATGTCGGCGACGCCTGGGTCGAGAAGCCCTTCGCCCTGGAGAGCGCGCTCGCGGAAATCGCCGATTTCTATCGAAAGCTGCATGCCGCCGGCGTGACGCCGGTCTCGGCCGGCGGCGACCATTCGGTGACGCTGCCGGTGATGCGCGGCATCGCCGCCGACCGGCCGGTGGGCATGGTGCATTTCGACGCCCATTGCGACACCGGCGACGATTATCTCGGCTCCAAGTTCCACCACGGCGCGCCGTTCCGCCGCGCGGTCGAGGAAGGCCTGCTGGACCCGACGCGGACGATCCAGATCGGCATCCGCGGCAGCGTCAACGATCCCGATATCTGGAAATTCAGCCACGATTCGGGCATGCGGGTGATCTATATCGAGGAATTCTACGAACTTGGCGTGAAGGCCGTGATCGAGGAAGCCCGCCGCGTCGTCGGCGACGGCCCGACCTATGTCAGCTTCGACGTCGACGGCCTGGACCCGGTCTACGCGCCGGGCACCGGCACGCCGGAGGTCGGCGGCTTCACCACGGTCGAGGCGCAAATGATGATCCGCGGCCTGCGGGGCCTGAACCTGGTCGGCGGCGACGTGGTCGAGGTCGCGCCGCCGTTCGACCCCAGCGGCAACACGGCCATGGTCGGCGCCACCGTCATGTTCGAGATCCTCTGCGTCGTCGCCGACGCCGTGGCCGCCCGCAGGAACCTGCCCCGGGCGGCCGAATAGCCGCCGGCATGGCAGGTCCGCGACAGCATGGCCGGCCGGCCGAAGGCGGCTTCACGCTGATCGAGCTGCTGGTGGTGCTGGTGATCCTGGTGCTGATCGGCGGCCTGGTCGGCCCGCAGGTGCTGAAGTATCTCGGCGGCGCGCGCAGCGACACGGCCGGCCTGCAGATGGAGAACATCGCCTCGGCGCTCGATCTCTACCGGCTCGACAACGGCCGCTACCCGACCGGGCAGGAAGGCCTGCGGGCGCTGATCGCGGCGCCGGCCGACGCCCGGCGCTGGGACGGCCCCTATCTGCGCGGCGATGCGGTGCCGCGCGACCCCTGGGACCGGGCCTATGTCTACGCCGGCGACGGCGCCGGCTACAGCCTGTCGACGCTGGGCGCCGACGGCGCGGAAGGCGGCGACGGCGAAAACCGCGACATTACCCGGACCAACTAGCTGTGGAGCGTCAATAGGTTGTCCTCGGCTAGGCCGAGTCTGCTGATTGGTGTTTTGGCTTTCAAGCTAGCATGAGGTCTGTGCCAGTTGTATCG
>JANQKO010000302.1 GCA_028281075.1 Alphaproteobacteria bacterium
GACATGGACATCAACCTGCAGAGCAAGCTGCTGCGCTTCATCCAGACCGGCAGCTTCCTGAAGGTCGGCGGCGGCAAGACCGAGAAGGTCGACGTCCGCTTCATCTGCGCGACGAACCGCGATCCGCTGAAGGCCGTCGAGGCCGGCGAGTTCCGCGAGGACCTCTATTACCGGCTGCACGTGATCCCGATCTACATGCCGCCGCTGCGCGAGCGCGGCAACGACGTGCTGGAGATCGCCCGCGCCTTCCTGGCGGCCTATGCCAGCGAGGAAGGCCGGCGCTTCCGGGCCTTCACGAGCGAGGCCGAAGCCCGGTTGCTGGCCTACAACTGGCCCGGGAACGTGCGCCAGCTACAGAATATCCTGCGCAACATCGTGGTGCTGAACGACGGCGAGGTCGTCGGCGGCGACATGCTGCCACCACCGCTACGCGGCGACGGCGCGGCGGCACCGGCCGCCACGCCGATGTCCGAAAGCGTCGACACGGTGCCGCAAGCGGCCGATACGGACGGCATGGCGGCGGCCGAGCAGGCCGCCCCGCCCCCGGTCCGGCCGCTATGGCAGATCGAGAAGGACACCATCGAGGCCGCGATCCGCCATTGCGGCGGCAATATTCCCCGCGCCGCCGCGCTGCTGGAGGTCAGTCCGTCGACGATCTATCGCAAGCGGCAGGCCTGGGCGCAGGCGGCGGGCGAGCCGGCGGACGCCGACCTCAAGTCACCGGCCGAGATCTGACCGCCACGTCGCTGTCGCTGCCGGCGGCCGGCGCGCGCAGCACCTCGCGGGGCACCGCGGCCAGCGCGGCCAGCGTCGCGTCGACCAGTTCGAACAGGCCCTGGCAATTGCCGATCGCCCGCGAGGTGCGGCCGTCGCGGCAATCCCATTCGATCGCTTTCGCCCGTTCGAACAGCGCCAGCGCGCCGAAGGTGCGGGAACTGCTTTTCAGCGCGTGCGCCTCGTGCGCCAACAGCTCCTTGTCCTCGGCCGCCGCCGCCGCGGCGATGCGGTCGGCCCGGTCACGCACCTCGTCGGCGAACCTGGCGAGCAGGTCCGGCACCACGTCGGGACTGGTATCCGCGCCCAGTTGCCGCAGCATATCCAGGTCGAGCAGATCGCCGTCCGGCAGTGATGCCCGCAGCACGGCGGGCCGGGCCACGGCCGCCCGGCCGTCCAGGCAGCGCCCGATCGCGGCCAGGATCTCGACGCGCTCGACCGGCTTGGTGATGTAATCGGTCATACCGGCGGCGAAGCAGCGCTCGCGGTCGCCCGACATGACGTTCGCCGTCATGGCGATGATCGGCAGTTCGGCATAGGCGCCGCCCAGCCGCCGGATCACCTTGGTCGCCGCCAGGCCGTCCATGACCGGCATGGCGACGTCCATCAGCACGATGTCGTAGGCCGCCGCCTGGACCTTGCGGACGGCTTCCTCGCCGTTCGCGGCGACCTCGACCTCGAACCGGTCGCCTTCCAGCATCAGCCGCCCGACGAGTTGATTGGTCGGGCTGTCCTCGACCAGCAGGATCCGGGCCAGCCCGACGGCCGCGGCCTCGCCGCCATGGTGCGTCACCGCCGGCAGCAGCCTGTCGCCCCGCGCCAGCGCCAGGCAGAGACGCAGATCCGCGCGCCGCAGCGGTTTGGTCAGGCGCACGGCGACATCTTCCGCATCGCCCGACTGTCCGACCGTGCTGTAGCAGGGCCGGCTCAACAACCCGATCACCGCGCCGGCGGTGCAGCGTCCCGCGTGCAGCCAGTCCAGCAGCTTCGGCGGCCCCTGGCGCAGGGCACCCTGATCGAGCAGGACCAGGTCGAACGGGGCCGGGCTGGCCGCCGATGTCGCCTGGTCCAGCAGCATCTGAATCCGGTCGCAGGACGTCACCTCGGCGCCCCAGGCGTCGAGCTGCCGGCAGACGCTTGCCCGCACGACGGCATTGGTCTCGTAGACCAGCGCCCGTATCCCGCTCCCCGGGAAGGACCGGTTGGCCGGCGTGCCCGGCTGCCGCGCCAGTTCGAGCTCGAACCAGAACGTGCAGCCGCCATTGCCGTTGCCGCGATAGCCGATCCGGCCCTGCATGGCCTCGACCAGGTGCCGGCAGATCGCCAGGCCCAGCCCGGTGCCGCCGCGGCCGTGCTGGGTGTCGGTGTCGAGCTGGCGGAAGCGCTCGAAGACGACACCGCGCTCGTCGCCGTCCACCGAAATGCCGATGCCGGTATCGGCGACCTCGATGCGCAGGCCGTCGGCACGGCCGGCGGCCGGCACGGCCTGCGCCGCGATCGATACCCCGCCCTCGTCGGTGAACTTGATGGCGTTCCCGACCAGGTTCAGGATCACCTGCCGCAGCCGCGCGCCGTCGCCGACGACCTCGGCGTGCAGCGCCGGGTCGAAGAATGTCGCCAGCTGCAGGCCCTTGGCCTCGGCCCGCGGCGCCATCAGTTGCGCGGCATCCTCGATCACCGAAATCAGATCGAACGGGCCGCTCTGAAGCTCCAGCTTGCCGGCCTCGAGCTTGGACAGATCGAGCAGGTCGTTGAGCATATCGAGCAGGATCTCCGCCGAATCCCGGGCGACCTGAACATAGGAACGCTGCGCCGCGTTGAGGCCGCTGTCGGCGACCAGGCCCAGCATGCCCAGCACCGCGTTCATCGGCGTGCGGATCTCATGGCTCATGTTCGCCAGGAAATCCGACTTCGCCTTGCTTGCCGCTTCCGCCTGCCCGCGCGCCTCGCGCTGGCTCGTCTCGGCCGCCTTCAGCACCGAGATATCGGAATAGACGATCACGAAGCCGCCGTCGCTGGTCCGGCGCTCGCTGATCTGCAGCCATTGGCCGCTCGCCAGCTTCAGCTCGAAGGGCTCGCCGGCGCCGCGATGCCGTTCCAGGCGCTCGGCCAGCCATTCCGTCTCCCGGCCCTCGGCGTCGGGATACGCGCCGTTGCGCAGCTTGTGGCGGCAGATATCCATGAACCGCCAATGATCGTAGACGACCTCCTCGCCCAGCGAGAAGAACTCGAGAAAGCGGCGGTTGCACATCACCACCCGGTCATCGCTGTCGAACAGCACGAAGCCCTGCGACAAGGCTTCGACCGCGTCGACCAGCCGCTGCTGCGCCAGCTCGGCCCGGTGCTCCGCTTCCATCACCTTGGTCAGGTCGGCGCCGACGCCGCGATAGCCGGCGAAGCCGCCGTCGGCGTCGAAGATCGGCTTGCCGCTCGACATCACGTACAGCGAGCGGCCGTCATGGGTCTTGCGCCAGAACGTGAAGTTGCGGAACGGCCGGCGCTCGTCCAGCATTTTCTGGTGCCGGCTCCAGGCCACCGTGTCGTCGATGCCGGCGGCCAGTTCCTGGCGGCTCTTGCCGAGATGAAAACCCACCGGCACGCCGGTGACCCGCTCGACCTGCTCGGACATGTAGCTGAAGCGCAGATCCGGCCCCATCTCCCAGAACCAGTCGGACGCCGCCTCGGCGAAGTCGCGCAGGCGCTGCTCGCTCCGTTTCAGCTCGGCCTCGGCCTGCTTGTGCTCGTCGATGTCGACGATCATGGAGATATAGCCGACGACCTCGCCGTTCTCGTCGACATCCGGCCGATAGTTCATGCGCGCCCACATCTCCCGGCCGTCGGGATAGGTGACCTGGCGCTCGAACTGTATCGGCTGTCCGCCGAGCGCGATCTCGGCCCGCGCCTTCAGCGCCTCGTAGGCGGCATCGCAGGCCGTTTCCCGCAGCGACCTGCCGACGATGTCGTCGGCCGTCATGCCCATCAGCTCGGCATAGCCGCGATTGGCGAACCGGAAGATCAGGTCCCGGTCGACATAGGCCACCAGCGCCGGCACGTCCTGCGCGATCAGCCGCATGTAGCGGTCGTGGAAGCGCCGTTCCTGGTCCCGTTCGGCCTGCGCCGCCAGGGTCTGGCCGACACGCTCGAGATCGTCCTTCAGCGCCACCAGCTCGGCCGACGCCAGCGCCGGCAGCGCGGCATCGCTTTCGAACCTGCCGGCGGCCAGGTCGTTAAGCCGCCGCCGCAGCACCCGCAGCGGCCGCAGCACGCTGAGCCAGACGATCGCCGTCATCGTCACCGCCATCACGCCGGCCGCGGCGATCCAGACCAGCGCCCCGAACGGCCGCTGCTGCGCGAAAATCCGTTCCAGGCCGGTTACCTGCATCAGGGCGAGCGCCGCCAGTCCCGTCACGGCGGCCACCGCGACAATGCCGATCAGCACCCGCCAGGTCAGCGGCAGGGATTCGTTGCGGCGCAGAATAGCGATCGGTCTCACGCCTTCATCCGAACATCAGAATGTTCGCATATCGGCCGCCGGATAACCATGCCGCCGGCGCCCGTCAACGTCCGACGAATGTCGGCGCGCGCTTCTCGATGAAGGCACGGACGCCTTCCTTCCGGTCCTCGCTGGCGAAACAGCGGCCGTATGCCGCGACTTCCGCGACCCGCGCGGCCTCGAAATCGCGTTCGAGCGATGCGTTCAACACCGACTTCAGCGCCCGGACCGCGACCGGGCTGTAGCCGGCGAGCGTCGCCACCACCGCGTCGGTGGCGGCGGCCAGCTCGTCCGGCGGCACCAGCCGGTTGACGAGGCCGAGCTGGTA
>JANQKO010000425.1 GCA_028281075.1 Alphaproteobacteria bacterium
TGTTGACTGAAAAAGTTGGCGCACCCGAGAGGATTCGAACCTCTGACCTCTGCCTTCGGAGGGCAGCGCTCTATCCAGCTGAGCTACGGGTGCGCGCGGGACGCGGACGCCCTTCGATTCGAGCCTTTGTAGTCGAAGGGGCCGGTGCTGGCAAATGTTGTCTCGGGCCCGGCCGGAGAGGCCGGCGCGACACCGGCGGTGCGCGTGGAACGGGGGCGTCAGCCGCCCGCGTCGTCGGTCCGCGTCAGGGCGATGAAGATGTCCTCGAGGTCGGCTTCCTCGGTGGTGAGGTCGGCGATGACCAGGCCGGCGGCCTGGACGGCGGCGAGCACGTCGCGGATCTGGGTGCGGCTGGGCCGGTAGCGCACGACCAGGCGGCGCGGCGGATGCAGGTCGGCCTGGAACCGGACGAGCGCCGCCGGCACGGCCGCGACGTCCTCGGCGAGCGTGATCGTCAGCTCCTTGCGGTCGAGCCGGGCGACCAGGCCCGCGGTCTCGTCGCAGGCCACGACCTGGCCGTGGTGGATGATGGCGATGCGGTCGCAGAGCTGCTGCGCCTCCTCCAGGTAATGCGTCGTCAGCAGCACCGTGACGCCGTCGTCGTTCAGGCGGCGGATATGATCCCAGAGCTGCTGGCGCAGCTCGACATCGACGCCGGCCGTGGGCTCGTCCAGCACCAGGACCGGCGGGTCGTGCACCATGGCCTTGGCGACCAATAGTCGCCGCTTCATGCCGCCCGACAGGCTGCGGGAATAGGCCTCGGCCTTCTCGGTCAGCGCCACCATGGCCAGGATCTCGTCGGTGCGGCGTTCGGATTTCGGCACGCCGTAGAGGCCGGCCTGGAACTCCAGCAGCTCGCGCGGGGTGAAGAAGGCGTCGAGGTTCAGCTCCTGCGGCACTACGCCGATGGCACCCCGGGCCATGCGCGTGTCGCTGTCGATGTCGTGGTCCCAGACCCGCACCCGGCCGGCGGTCTTCACCACCAGGCCGGCCAGGATGTTGATGAAGGTCGACTTGCCGGCGCCGTTCGGCCCCAGCAGGCCGAACACGGCGCCGCGCGGGATCGCGAGATCGATGCCGCGCAGTGCCTCGCGCGCCGTGTCGCCGGCGCCATAGACCTTGCGCAGGCCGCGGGCGTCGATGGCGAGATCGGGCAATTCGGCCTGGCCGGGCGCGATGTCGGTCGCCTGAGACATCGTGGGCAAATCTGTTCGGTTGATCGTGGGGCGGCAATGGGTATCATCCGGCGCTGTTTGGGGTCAACGCACGCTCGACAAAACGAAACTAGGCAGCGCAGATATGGAACCGCCCGAGATAATCGACGTCGACGAACCGGTCGTCCGCTGCGACGGCGGCGGTGGCGCGCTCGGCCACCCGGCCGTCTACCTGAACATGGGCGAGAGGACGGAGATCGATTGCCCCTATTGCGGCCGGCGCTACATCCTGACGTCGCGCGCCAAGGTCGCCGCCGGCCACTGAATTTACGTTAACAAACAAGTATAACCACAGAGGCACGGAGACACGGAGAACCAAAAAGTTTGTTGGCGCGCAGCGCCGAAAAACAGGTTGGTTCTCGCTGTCTCTGTGCCTCTGTGGTTATTCCCCATTCCCACCATCCGGCCGCTGACGCCGATCTGGCGGGATGTGCATCGTCGATGGCGCTCCGGCGTTTTGCCGGCCGCGCCGGCATGGCATAGTGGGCGCATGAGCACAGAAGCAGCGCAAGCCGCGCGCGACGCCAAGGCGGCGCCGCGGCATCTCTATCTGGTCGACGGTTCGGGCTATATCTTCCGCGCCTATCACGCCCTGCCGCCGCTCAAGCGGAAAAGCGACGGCCTGCCGGTGGGCGCGGTCTCGGGCTTCTGCAACATGCTGCACAAGCTGCTGGAGCAGGCGCTGGGCGACGACGAGGTCGACCATTTCGCGGTCATTTTCGACGCCAGCTCGGTCACCTTCCGCAACGACATCTATCCCGACTACAAGGCGAACCGGCCGGAGCCGCCGGAAGACCTGGTGCCGCAGTTCCCGCTGATCCGCGAGGCGAGCCGCGCCTTCAACATGCCGACCATCGAGATGGACGGCTACGAGGCCGACGACATCATCGCCACCTATGCCAGGCAGGCGAGCGCCGCCGGCCTGAAGGTCACCATCGTCTCGTCCGACAAGGACCTGATGCAGCTTGTCGGCGACGGCGTCGAGATGATGGACCCGATGAAGGGCCGGCAGATCGGCCCCGACGAGGTGATGGAGAAGTTCGGCGTCGCGCCTGACAAGGTGATCGAGGTGCAGGCGCTGTGCGGCGATTCCGTCGACAACGTGCCGGGCGTGCCCGGCATCGGCGTGAAGACGGCGGCGCAGTTGATCACCGAATACGGCGACCTGGAGACGCTGCTGTCGCGGGCCGACGAGATCAAGCAGCCGAAGCGGCGGCAGAACCTGATCGAGCATGCCGAGCTGGCGCGCGTCAGCCGCGAACTGGTGACGCTGAAACCGGACGTGCCGGTCGAGGAGACGCTCGCCGACCTGGAGCTGCGGCCGCCGGAGCCGGAAAAGCTGGTCGCCTTCCTGGAGCAGATGGAGTTCCGCACGCTGACCTCGCGCATCAGGTCCAAATGGGGCCTGGACGGCGAGGCCGCGCCCCGGGCCGCGGCGCCGGCCGACGCGGGCGCGCGGCAATATGAATGCGTGCAGTCGCTCGACGAGCTGGAGCGCTGGATCGCCGAGGCGACGGCGGCCGGCCTGGTCGCGGTCGATACCGAGACCACGTCGCTGAACGCTATGCGGGCCGAGCTGGTCGGCGTGTCGTTGTCGGTGACGCCGAACCGGGCCTGCTACATCCCGCTCGGGCACAAGGGCGCGGCGGCCCAGGGCAGCCTCGACCTCGAGGGCGACAGCGACACCGGCGATGGCGAGGCGCCGCCGCAGATCCCGCTGGACGCGGCTTTGGCGCGGCTGAAGCCGCTGCTGGAGGACCCGGCGGTCCTGAAGGTCGGCCAGAACCTGAAATACGACATGCTTTTGCTCGGCCGCCACGGCATCGAGGTGACGCCGATCGACGACACCATGCTGCTGTCCTACGTGACCGAGGGCGGACTGCACGGCCACGGCATGGACGAGCTGTCGCAGCTTCACCTCGGCGTTGCGCCGATCAGCTACAAGGACGTTGCCGGCAGCGGCAAGAACGCCATCACCTTCGACTACGTGCCGCTGGACAAGGCGACGGACTACGCCGCCGAGGACGCCGACATCACGCTGCGGCTCCACCGGCTGCTGAAGCCGCGCCTTGTCGGCGAGCGGGTGACGACGGTCTACGAGACCCTGGAGCGGCCGCTGGTGCCGGTCCTGGTGACGATGGAGCGCAACGGTATCCGCCTCGATCCGGCCGAGCTGAAGCGCCTGTCGGACGATTTCGCCGGGCGCCTGGTCGAGCTGGAGACGGACATCCACAAGCTGGCCGGCGAGGCATTCAACATCGGCTCGCCGAAACAGCTCGGCGAGATCCTGTTCGACAAGATGTCCCTGCCCGGCGGCAAGAAGACCAAAACAGGCGCCTACGGCACCGGCGCCGACGTGCTGGAGGGGCTGGCGGCCCAAGGCCACGACCTGCCGGCCCGCGTGCTCGACTGGCGCCAGCTCGCCAAGCTGAAGAGCACCTATACCGACTCGCTGCAGAAGGAAATCAATACCGAGACCGGTCGCGTGCATACCTCCTTCGCCATGGCCGCGACCTCGACCGGCCGGCTGTCCTCGTCGGACCCGAACCTGCAGAACATCCCGGTGCGTACCGAGGAGGGCCGCAAGATCCGCCGCGCCTTCGTGCCGGCCGACGGCCACAGGCTGATGAGCGCCGACTATTCGCAGATCGAGCTGCGCGTGCTGGCGCATATCGCCGACATCGACGCGTTGAAGCAGGCCTTCCACGACGGCGTCGATATCCACGCCATGACCGCGTCCCAGGTCTTCGACACGCCGATCGAGGGCATGGACCCGACCGTGCGGCGCTCGGCCAAGGCGATCAATTTCGGCATCATCTACGGCATGAGCGCTTTCGGCCTGGCGCGCAATCTGGGCATCCCGCAGAAAGAGGCGCAGGACTATATCAACGCCTATTTCGAGCGCTATCCCGGCATCCGCGACTATATGGACCGGACCAAGGCGCAGTGCCGCGAGCTGGGCTTCGTCACCTCGATCTTCGGCCGGCGCATGCACATGCCGGGCATCAAGGACAAGAACCCGGCCCGGCGCAATTTCCAGGAACGGGCGGCGGTCAACGCGCCGATCCAGGGCTCGGCCGCCGACATCATCCGCCGGGCCATGGTGCGCATCCCGCCGGCGCTGGCGGCGGCGGGGCTGAACGCCCGCATGCTGCTGCAGGTGCATGACGAACTGGTCTTCGACGTGCCCGAGGCCGAGCTCGACGAGACCGCCGAGGTGGTCGCGGGGGTGATGGCAGGCGCGGCCTATCTCGACGTGCCGCTGATCGTCGATACCGGCTTCGGCGGCAACTGGGACGAGGCGCATTGACGCGCCAGACGGGCGCGGCGAATCCCGAACCGAAGCTGCCGGACGTCTTGCGGCCGGGCCTCAGATTCGTCTTCTGCGGCAGCGCGGCGGGCGCGGCCTCGGCGCGGGCGGGCGCCTATTACGCCGGGCCCGGCAACAAGTTCTGGGCCGTGCTGCACCGGACCGGGCTGACGCCGCGGCGCCTGGCGCCGGCCGAGTTCCCGTTACTGCCGGACTTCGGCATCGGGCTCACCGACATGGCCAAGCACTATGCCGGGGGCGATGCCGGCATCCGCCGCGCGCATGACGATCCGGCGGCGCTGACGGCGAAGATCAACCGCTTCCGGCCGGCGGTCCTGGCCTTCAACGGCAAGCGGGCGGCGCGGGCGTTCGTCGGTCACGACGTCGGTTATGGCCGCCTCGATTCCATGCCGGGCGGCACGGTTCTGTTCGTGCTGCCGTCGACCTCGGGCGCCGGCGCGGCCTATTGGGACGAGGCGCCCTGGCGCGCCGTCGCCGCGCTCGGCCGGTCGGTCTGATTACCAGATGTGGCAGTAAGATACTGATATCAAAGACAAACAATGGGGACAGTCCCTATTGATTAAGACACGGAAGACACGAAAGAACCAGAAAATCTGTTCGCGCGAGGCGCCGGGAAACGGAATGTCAGGCCGCCCGTTCGCCCGCAGAGGCGCTGGTTGATGACGCCCTGACAAACCAGGTTTCACCGCCAAGTCGCCAAGACACCAAGGTCACGCCGAACGTCCGAAGACCGCGACGTCTGATCTTGGTGTCTTTGCGTCTTTGTGGTGAAACCTCGCGCGCCGCGGGCTCGGAAAACACCAACGTCAGGCGACCCATTCGCTGATGGGGCGTGCCTCGAAGGGGGGGCGATCACAGGCCGCCGTCAGGCGGCCTGCGGGGCGGCGGCCTTGACGTTGTCGTCGACGTATTCGACGTATTTCTCGAAATTGTTCCGGAAGCGGCCGACCAGGTCGCGGGCCATGGCGTCATAGCCGGCCTTGTCGGCCCAGGTGTTGCGCGGGCTCAGCACGTCGGCCGGCACGTCCGGGCAGGCCTCCGGCACCAGCAGGCCGAAATTGTCGTCCTGGCGCAGCGGCACCGCGTCGAGCCGGTTTTCCAGGGCCGCCGTCAGCAGCGCGCGGGTATGCTGGATCGGCATGCGGTAGCCGATGCCGTAGGCGCCGCCGGTCCAGCCGGTGTTGACCAGCCAGCAATTGACGTCATGGGCGGCGATCTTCTCGCGCAGCATGTTGCCGTAGACCGACGGGTGCCGGGACATGAAGGGGGCGCCGAAGCAGGTCGAGAAGGTCGCCTGCGGCTCGCTGCCGACGCCCTTCTCGGTGCCGGCGACCTTGGCCGTGTAGCCCGAAAGGAAATGATACATCGCCTGCTCGGGCGTCAGTTTCGACAGCGGCGGCAGCACGCCGAAGGCGTCCGCCGTCAGCATGACGATGTTCTTCGGGTGGCCGGCGACGCCGGCGCGCGAGGCGTTGGGGATGAATTCCAGCGGATAGGAGCCGCGCGTGTTCTCGGTGTGGCGCGGGTCGTCCAGGTCGAGGGTCCGGGTGTCCGGGTCCATGACGACGTTTTCCAGGATGGTGCCGAAGCGCCGCGTGGTGGCGAAGATCTCGGGCTCGGCCTCGGCCGACAGCCGGATCACCTTGGCATAGCAGCCGCCCTCGAAATTGAACACGCCGTCGGCGCTCCAGCCATGCTCGTCGTCGCCGACCAAGAGGCGGTTGGGGTCGGCCGACAGCGTCGTCTTGCCGGTGCCCGAAAGGCCGAAGAAGATCGCCGAATCGCCGGCCGCGCCGACATTCACCGAGCAATGCATGGGCAGGATGTTCTTCGCCGGCAGCAGGAAGTTCAGCACCGAGAACACCGATTTCTTGATCTCGCCGGCATAGCTGGTGCCGCCGATCAGGACCAGGCGCTTGTCGAAGCTGACCAGGATATAGGTGCCGGACTTGAGGCCCGGCGTGCCCGGCGGCATCTCCAGTTCGGGCGCGTGCAGGATGGTGAACTCGGGCGCGAATTCGGCCAGCTCGTCGACCGTCGGCTGGATGAACATGTTGCGGGCGAAGGCGCCGTGCCAGGCCGTCGGCGTGACCACGCGCACGGCCAGGCGGTGCGCCTTGGCGGCGCCGGCCCAGCAGTCCTGCACGTAGAGGTCGCGGCCCTGGTAGTAGGCGAGCTGGCGCGCCAGGATGGCGTCGAACTGCTCGGGCGCGATCGCCCGGTTGACGTTGCCCCAGTCGACCTCGGCCTCGCTGCCGGCCTCGCGGACGATGAACTTGTCGTTCGCCGAGCGGCCGGTATGCGTGCCGGTGTTGCAGACCAGCGCGCCGCCCTGGGCCAGGGCGCCCTCGCCACGGCCGACCGCGTGCTCGATCAGGCTCGGCGCGGTCAGGTTCCAGTAGGCGGTGGATACGTTAAGAATACCATGATGGTCGAGGCCATGTCGGCTGACATGGGGGCCGGTGTTCTGCAACTGAGTTCCTCCACAAACGGGCCTTATTCTTACGCATTCGCGGCGACGGCGACCAGTGACAAGGGTCACTGAGAACGATTATCACCCGATATACCGGTGGCGTGTCGAGGGTCAATATCCGGCCATGGTTCGGATCACGGTTAATTGCCGTCCCGGCCGCCGCGGGCGCGCTTGACCAGGCGCACCAGCTCGACCCGGGCGCCATCGGCGCTGTGCACCGGCCGGTCGAAGTCCAGCCTGAGCACCTCGCCGCCCCGCCGCAGATCGCAGCCCTCGGCGTCGCAGCCGGTCATCCGCCAGCCGGCGTCGCCGGCGCCCAGCAGCCGGGTGGCGTAGAGCTGAATGGCGTCGGCATGGTCCGCGTTCATATGGCCGACGACGCCGGGCTCCTGCTCGCGCAGCGGGAAGGCCGCCGGCAGCGGATAAAGCAGGTCGCCGGCCGAAATCCAGTCGATCCGGCCGAAGCCGGCGACCAGATGCGCCCGCTCGATGGCGATCTGGTAGACGGCGAAGTCGCCGAAACCGGCATAGCCGGCGGCGTCCGGATGCCGGGCCAGGAACCGCTGCCGGTGGTGCGGCGCGTCTGTGCGTTCGGCCCGGCCCAGCACCGTGACGCGCGCGCCGGTCAGCCGGCTGTCGAGGCCGGCCGTGCCGTCGAACAGCAGCGACACCCGCGGCTCGGCCGCGAGGTTCCTGGTGTGCTCGGCCA
Source organism: Alphaproteobacteria bacterium (assembly GCA_028281075.1). Taxonomy (GTDB): domain Bacteria; phylum Pseudomonadota; class Alphaproteobacteria; genus JANQKO01. The sequence goes on from JANQKO010000425.1 coordinate 7,728, forward strand.
GTGTCGAGATCAGCAGCAGCGGCGTCGCGTCGTGGTCGGCGGCGACCAGGACCAGGGAGGCGTAGGGCCAGCCGCCGTCGTGCTGCGCCGTCGCCAGCGTCGCCGTGTCCAGCGCCCGCATCAGCCGGCGCGCCGTCGCGGCCGGCGCCGGTGCCGCGCTCACGGCGCCGGCCTTCCCGCCGCGCGGTCCCCGGTGTAGTCTCCGCGCCCCATGTCCGGCGACCCTTCCAATCCGCGCCCGGCGGTGTCGGATCGCCGCCGGTTCCGGGCGCAGTTTATCTCGATCGTGCGGCTGGCGGCACCGGTCAGCTTGTCGCGGGTCGGCATGCTGCTGATCCTGGTGGTCGACGTGGCCATGGTCGGCCACGCCGACAGCACCGAGCTCGCCTATTTCGCGCTGGCGAACGCGGCGCAGATGGTGCTGTTTCTGGTCGGCATCGGCATGATGGTCGGCACCGCCGTGCTGACGGCGCAGGCGGTCGGGGCCGGCGCCCGGCACGAATGCGGCCCGATCTGGCGCGTCGCGGTGCTGCAGGCGCTGCTGCTGGGCACCGGCCTGGGCCTGCTGACGCTGTCGGGCGAATGGTTTTTCCTGACCACGGGACAGGCCGCCGGCCTGTCCCACGGCGCCGGCGGCGTCATCGTCTGGATGGGGCTCGGCCTGCCGGCCGGCCTGGTCTATGTCTGCGGCACGCTGTTCCTGGAGGCGCTGGACCGGCCGCGCGCGGGCCTGGTCGCGATGGCGGTGGCGAACCTGGGCAATGCCGGCCTGAACTGGCTGCTGATCGAGGGCCGGGCCGGCTGGCCGGCCATGGGCGCCGAGGGCGCGGCGCTGGCGACCGCCGGCATGCGCTGGCTCGCGGCGCTGATCGTGGTGGCCTGCATCCTGCGGCTGCCGGCGGCGGCGGGCTACAACATCCTCGGGCCGCTTACCGGCGGCCGGGTGATCGGCCGCAAGCTGCGCCGGCTCGGCTATCCGCTGGGCCTGGCGCAGGGCCTGGAATCGGCCGCTTTCGCCACGCTGGTCATGCTGGCCGGCCAGTTCGGCGCGCCGGCCGTGGCCGGCTACCAGATCGCCTTCAACGTCGTCGCCTTCGCCTTCATGCCGGCGATCGGCATCGGCACGGCGACGGCCGTGCGGGTCGGCAACGCCATCGGCGCCCGCGACCGCCAGGCCATGGCGGCCGCCGGCTGGGGCGGCGCCGCCGCCGTGCTGCTGGCCATGTGGGGCCAGGCGGTCTTCGTGTTCGCGATGCCGGTCACCATCATCTCGATCTTCACCCGCGATCCCCAGGTGATCGCGC
>JANQKO010000438.1 GCA_028281075.1 Alphaproteobacteria bacterium
TGTCCAGGACCTCCCTGACGATCTGCTCGGGCGGCTGGTCGGCGTCGATCGTGACCACGCTGCGCCGGTGGGTCATGATCTCCTCGACCCAGACATCGGCCAGATCGAGGATCGAGCGCAGCATCTCGCGTTCGTGGCGCACCTCCTCGCTCTCGCCGGCGTGCAGGTCGATGGCGCCACGCAGCTCGGCCTCGCTGACGTCGGGGTCGAGCGCCACCGCGCCCCTGACCCCGAAGAGCCGGAGCGTGCCGCCGACGATCGCCTGGATGGTCAGGGTGATCGGGCCCAGCACCACGACCAGCGGCCGCATGATCGGCGCGACCGCGAGCGCCATGCGGTCGGCGTTGTGGATCGCGTAGGTCTTCGGCAGCACCTCGGCGAAGATCAGCACCAGCGCGGCCATGATCACGGTGGCGTAGGCGACGCCCGCTTCGCCGAAGGCGGCGATCAGGATGCTGGTGGCCAGCGCCGAGGCCAGGATGTTGACCAGGTTGTTGCCGAGCAGGATCGCGCCGATCAGCTTGTCCTTCTTCTTGATCAGCGCGTTGACCTTGCCCGCCCGCCCGCTGCCGGTACGTTCCAGATGGTGCATGCGCGCCCGCGAGGCGGCGGTCAGGCCGGTCTCCGAGCCCGAGAACAGCCCCGACAGGACCAGCAGGCCGGCGATCGCGAGCAGGGAAAGGAGGAGTTCGGTTTCCATCGAACGGGAAAGAGCTTCGGCGTGCTTGTTATGTCGGAACTATGGCAGCAAGCGGCCTCATGTCGCCAGTTCGTTTTGCAACACGGCGGCGACGTCGTCCGTGGCGACATCGCGGCTGACGAAGGCCTCGCCGATGCCCCGGACCAGCACGAAGGTCAACTGGCCGTCGCGGACCTTCTTGTCCTGGCGCATGTGCCGCAGCAGGGACGCGACCTCGAAATAGCCGTTGCCGATCTCGCCCGGGCTGGTCGGCAGGCCGACCGCCGCCAGATGGCGCCGGACCCGGGCGGCGTCGTCCGCCGGACAGAGGCCAAGCCGCGCCGACAGCTCGAACGCCAGGACCATGCCGATCGCCACGGCCTCGCCGTGCCGCAGGCGGCCGTCATAGCCGACCTCGGCCTCCAGCGCGTGACCGAAGGTATGGCCCAGGTTCAACAGCGCGCGCTCGCCGGCCTCGCGCTCGTCGGCGGCGACGATGCGGGCCTTCATCTCGCAGCTCGTGACCACGGCCCGTGTCAGCGCCGCGACGTCGCCCTCGGTCACCTGCGTGCCATGGCCTTCCAGCCAGCCGAAGAAGCCCGCGTCGCCCAGCAGGCCGTATTTCGCCACCTCGGCATAGCCGGCCCGGCGCTCGCGCGCCGGCAGCGTCGACAGCAGGCCGACGTCGGCCAGCACCATGCGGGGCTGATGGAAGGCGCCGATCAGGTTCTTGCCGTGGGCGGTATTGATGCCGGTCTTGCCGGCGACCGAGCTGTCGACCTGGGCCAGCAGCGTGGTCGGGATCTGCACGAAGCCGACGCCACGCCGCAGCACGGCGGCTGCGAATCCGGCGATATCTCCGACGACGCCACCGCCGAGCGCCACGACGACGTCGTCGCGCGCCACCTCCAGCTCCAGCAGCCTTGCCGACAGGCGCTCGAACTCGGCGAAGGATTTGGCCTGCTCGCCCGGCGGCAGGGCGATGGCCTCGCAGCCGATGCCGCGCCGCGCCAGCGCGCCTGTCAGGGCCCCCAGATGCAGGCCGGCGACGGTCTCGTCGGTCACCACGACGGCGCGACCGCGCGGCAGCAGCGGCGCCAGCCGCGCGCCGGCCTCGGCCAGCAGGCCGTCGCCGACCAGGATATCGTAGCTGCGCGGGCCGAGATCGACCCGCACCGTCTCCGGCGGGGCGGCCGTCATGGCGCCGCCGGGGCGCCGGCGTCCGGCGCCGCCGCCAGGAAGGCCGACAGGCGCACGACGGCGTCGCGCACGACGTCGTCATGCGGGCCGTCGCAACTGTCGACGATGACGTCGGCCTGTCCGTAGACCGGATAGCGCGTCGTCATCAGGTCCTGCAAAATCCGCCGCTGATCGCCGCCCTGCAGCAGCGGCCGGTTGTTGCGCCGGCCCACCCGCTTGACCAGCACGTCGAGGTCGGCGCGCAGCCAGACCGAGATGCCATGCCGGCGGATCGCCTCGCGGGTGGCCGGGTCCATGAAGGCGCCGCCGCCCGTGGCGAGCACGCAGACCGGGCCGGTCAGCAGACGTTCGATGACCCGCCGTTCGCCGGCGCGAAACTCCGCTTCGCCATGCAGCTCGAAGAAATCGGAAATGGAGCAGCCGGCCGCCGCTTCGATCTCCTCGTCGGCGTCGAGGAACGGCAGGCCCAGTTCCCTGGCCAGCCGACGGCCGACGGAGGTCTTGCCCGCGCCCATCAGGCCGACGAGCACGATGCTGCGGTCGAGCAGGCCGGCATCGATACGGACATTCCCGGCATCGGTCATGGGGTACGGCGTAACCTCAATTAAACGCTTGTCGGCCGACGATGTGCCCGCCTGCCGGCCGGGCACCTGTCCGATCGGCCTCGCGGGCCCGTTGCGTCGTGATTCGACGACCGGTAGACTGCCTTGGATATGCCATAATCTCAGTCTAGCACATCTTTGGGGGCCGATCCTTCGCGCGTGGCCTCCGCGCCAACGGTCTCCGAATGCCGGATCTTCATGTCTGAACTCACGGTCGAATGAGAAAACTGTCGCGCATCCTGATGGTTCTGGTGGTGCTGGCGATCGTCGCCGGAGGCGGCCTGTTGGCCACCTGGGATATCCCGGCACCGACAACCGCCGTGGAAGAGACCATTGATAACAGTCGTTTCCCCAAATAGGCGGCGCGGATTCGCCACCCTCGTCGCCGGTGCCGTGGTCGCGGCGCTCGCGGCGGCGGCGCCGGCGCTCGGCCAGACCGCGACCGGCGACCGCGTCGGACCGCCGGTCCGCCTGCTGCCGCAGCCGGGCGCCGACCGGGACCGGCAGCCAACGGCGCCGGGCGTCGAAGACGCCGCGCCGGCCACGGCGCCGGGCGCGGACGAGGCCACCGCGGCGGCGCCGGCCGATGCCGAGGCGGCGGCGCCACGCGGCATCGAGGTCGGGGCGCTGGGCGCCATGGATCCGTCCTCGATCGGGCTGCTGGACGGCCCGGCGGACGGTAGCCTCGGCGTCGCCATGTGGTCCGGCACGCCACGCCCGGTCATCGAGCGGCTGCTGCCCAGGCTGCCGATGGCGACCGGCTCTGCCGTGATGCACGATCTCGCCCGCCGCCTCCTGCTGACCTCGGCCCAGGTGCCGGGCGGCGCGACGTCGGGCCCGAGCCTGCTGGCCGTGCGGATCGAGCGCCTTGCCGCCGGCGGTCTGCTCGACGACGTCAACCAGCTGCTGCGCCTGGCCTCGCCGAAATTGAGCGATCCGGAGCTCGCGCGTGCCCGTATGAACGGCCTGCTGCTGTCGGGCGACAACGCCGGGGCCTGCGACATCGCCCGCGGCATGATCGAGGCCGACGCCGACGCCATCTGGCAGAAGGTGGTGGCGTTCTGCCTGGCGCTGAACGGCGAGACGGCGAAGGTCGAACTCTATGCCCAACTCCTGCGCGAAATCGGGCATCGGGACGAGGTGTTCTACAACCTGCTCGCGGTGCTGACGAACCAACCGGCGCCCGCGGTCGACAGCCTGCCGTCGCCGCTGCCGCTGCATCTGGCGATGCTGCGCGCGGCCCGCCAGGCGATCCCCGAGGATGCCGTCCACGATGCCCGGCCCATGGTCCTGCGGGCGATCGCCACGTCGCCCAACGCTACGACCCGGCTGCGGCTGGCGGCGGCCGAGCGCGCCGCGGCCCGGCATGCGCTGCCGGTCGACGCGCTGCGGCAGATCTATCTCGGCCTGCGCTTCACGCCGGAGGACCGGGCCAACGCCGTCGACCGCGCCCGGCAGCTGCCGGGTCCGGAGGGGAACGCGCTGCTGCTGCAAGTGGCGCAGATCGAATCCCAGCCCCTGGGCCGGGCCAGGACCATCGACGCGGCGCGGACGGCCGGTGGCGGCGGTGACCTGGCCGCCCGCGTCCATCTGCCGCTGCTGCGGGATCTCGAGCCCACCGAAGCGCTGTCCTGGTTCGCCGCGGCGGGCGGCCGCGCCGCCGCGACGGCCGGCGACATGGCCACGGCCTTCGCCTGGCTCGACAGCGCGCAACGGCACGCCAGCCTGGAGAACGCGGACGCGGTGCGCGCCGTGATCGCGCTGTGGCCGGTGGTGCAGGTCGGCGATCCGGAGCGCCGGCTGCCCTATAGCGACGAGGTCCGACAGAACTGGTGGAAGGCGCTGCAGGCCTGGGACGCGCCGGCGCGGTTCGCGCTGGCCCAGCGCTACTACACCCTGCTGCGGGCGCTTGCCTATCCGCTGCCGGAAGCGGCCTGGGAAGAGCTGTACGACGGCCCGCTCGGCGAGACCGCGCCGGTGCCGGCGCCGGCCCTGCGGTTCGCCCTGTCGCGGGCCGCGGCGCAAGGGCGGGTCGGCGAGACGGTCCTGCTGGCGCTGCTGGCGCTCGGCCCCGACGGCCCGGCCCGGGCCGGCGCCGTGACGCTGGGCGACGTCGTGTCGGCCCTGGCGGCGGTCGGCCTGAGCGCGGACGCGCATGCCGTCGCCCGCGAGGCGATGCTGGCGGCGCTCGGCTGACGGTCGCTGACGGCTGTTGCATGGAAACGGGGTCGTTACTGGCGTGAGTTCCCGGCATATCGAGACGTTTCTGGAGATGTTGAGCGTCGAGCGCGGGGCGGCGGCGAACACGCTCGATTCCTATCGCCGCGATCTGCGGCATTTCAGCGACTTTCTCGGCGGCGATATCGCGGCCGCCGGCGACGACGACATCCGCCGCTACCTGGACAGCCTGCACCAGGCCGGGATGGCGGCCTCGACGGCGGCCCGGCGCCTTTCGGCGCTGCGGCAGTTCTACCGGTTCCTCTACGCCGACGGCGTACGCCGGGACGATCCCTCGAAAGCCATCGACAGCCCGCGCCGCAGCCGCCCGCTGCCGAAGATCCTGAGCGAGGACGAGGTCGATCTGCTGCTGCGGGCGGCGCGCGAACGGCCGGGGCCCGAGGGCGTGCGCCTGGTGGCCTTGATGGAAGTCTTGTACGCCACCGGTCTGCGCGTGTCCGAGCTGGTCAGCCTGCCCTATCCGGCGGTGCATGGCGACGAGCAGTTTCTCGTCGTCCGCGGCAAGGGCGACAAGGACCGCGTGGTGCCGCTGGGGCATCCGGCCCTGGTCGCGCTGACGCAATACGGGCTGGTGCGCAAGCGGTTCATTCGCCGGCAGGAGGACGCGAAGTGGCTGTTCCCTTCCCGTTCCAAGGGTGGGCACCTGACCCGGCAGCGCTTCTCCCAGCTCATCAAGCAGCTCGCCGCCGATGCCGGGGTCGCGCCCGGCAAGGTCTCGCCGCACACGCTGCGCCACGCCTTCGCCAGCCACCTGCTGGCCAATGGCGCCGATCTCCGGGCGGTACAGAAGATGCTCGGCCATGCCGACATCTCGACCACGCAGATCTATACCCACGTGCTGCAGGAACGGCTGCGGAGCCTGGTCGAGACCCGGCATCCGCTGAGCGGCTGAGCCAGTGCTGCGCGCTTGACAAGTCGGGATCACGAAGGCAACGTCCCGCCGCCCTGGGGCGGACCGTCTGCGCATGATTAGCTTCCTCGATTTCGAAAAACCCGTCGCCGAGCTGGAGAGCAAGATCCAGGAGCTGCGCCAGTTGAACGGCGAGGGCGAGGACGCCGGCAAGGTGGATATCGAGGAGGAGGTCGGACGTCTGCAGGCCAAGGCGGACTCGCTGCTGATCGACACCTATGCCAGGCTGACGCCGTGGCAGAAGACGCTGGTGGCGCGGCATCCGGCCCGGCCGCACTTCAACGACTATGCCGCCGGCCTGCTGACCGAGTTCACGCCGTTGTCGGGTGACCGTTCGTTCGCCGAGGACAAGGCCGTGCTCGGCGGCCTCGGCCGGCTCGACGGACGCGCCGTCGTCGTCATCGGACACGAGAAGGGCAGCGATACGCCGTCGCGCGTCGCGCACAATTTCGGCATGGCCCGGCCGGAGGGCTATCGCAAGGCCGTCCGGCTGATGCGGCTGGCCGACCGTTTCGGCCTGCCGATCGTCACCTTCGTCGACACGCCGGGCGCCTATCCCGGCGTCGGCGCCGAGGAGCGCGGCCAGGCCGAGGCGATCGCGCGCTCGACCGAGACCTGCCTGCGGGTCGGCGTGCCGCTGATCGCCTGCATCGTCGGCGAGGGCGGCTCGGGCGGCGCCGTGGCCCTGGCGGCCGGCAACCGGGTCCTGATGCTTGAGCACGCGATCTATTCGGTGATCTCGCCGGAAGGCTGCGCCTCGATCCTGTGGCGCTCGTCGGACCGGGCACAGGACGCCGCCGACGCCCTGAAGCTGACGGCGCAGGACCTGCGGAAGCTGGGCGTCATCGACACCATCGTGCCGGAGCCGGTCGGCGGCGCGCACCGCAAGCGGGCCGAGACCATCGCCGCGCTGGGCGAGGCGGTATCCCGGGCAATCGCCGAATTCGACGGCATGGCCGCCGCCGAGCTGCGCCAGCACCGGCGCGAGAAGTTCCTGGAGATCGGCCGTTCCGGCCTGAGCTAGGCGCCGTCGCGCCAGCCATTCCCGGATGCCCCGGGTATGGTAACTGGGGCAAAAGTCCGGGCGTTTTCGGGTTCCTTGGGATTCCCTCATCTATTAGGGACTGTCCCTATTGATTTCCCGTGCGAAGAAATCCACCGTCGTCATGCCGGCGGAGCCTGCCCCGGCGCAGGCCGGGGGTCGGCATCCATGGGCTTCGCCAGTAAGCGCCGCGCCGGCGGTCGGGTGCCTATGGATAGCCACCCCCGGCCTGCGCCCGGGCAGGCTCCACCGGTATGACCTTGGCGGGAGACCGTTGCCGGTGCCAAGAACCCGAAGACCTTGTCGTTCGACGGGCGGTTAGGCCCATGGATGCCGGCCTCCGCCGGCATGACAATGGGGGGCGGGTCTTCGGCGCATTCTT
>JANQKO010000566.1 GCA_028281075.1 Alphaproteobacteria bacterium
TGGATCATCTTGGTGCCGGTGTCGGCCTGCTGGCGGTTGTTGGTGATGGCGACGGAATAGAACTCGCCGACCGAATTGTCGCCCTGCAGGATGCAGCTCGGATACTTCCAGGTAATGGCCGAACCGGTCTCGACCTGGGTCCAGGAGACCTTGGAATTGCGGCCGCGGCAGGCGGCGCGCTTGGTGACGAAATTGTAGATGCCGCCGCGCCCTTCTTCGTCGCCGGGATACCAGTTCTGCACGGTCGAATACTTGATCTCGGCGTCGTCCAGCGCCACCAGCTCGACGACCGCGGCATGCAACTGGTTCTCGTCGCGCATCGGCGCCGTGCAGCCCTCGAGATAGCTGACGTAGGAGCCTTCGTCGGCGATGATCAGCGTGCGCTCGAACTGGCCGGTATTGGCCGCGTTGATGCGGAAATAGGTCGACAGCTCCATTGGGCAGCGCACGCCCTTGGGCACGTAGACGAACGAGCCGTCGGTAAACACGGCGCAGTTCAGCGTCGCGTGCTTGTTGTCCGAATACGGCACCACCGAGCCGAGATATTTCCGCACCAGCTCGGGATGGGTCTGCACCGCTTCCGAGATCGGGCAGAAGATCACGCCCGCCTCTTCCAGCTTCTTCTTGAAGGTGGTGGCGACCGAGACGCTGTCGAACACGGCGTCGACGGCGACGCCGGCCAGCATCTCCTGCTCGTGCAGCGGGATGCCCAGCTTCTCATAGGTGGCGAGCAGCTCGGGATCGACCTCGTCCAGGCTCTTCGGCCCGTCATCCTTGGACTTCGGCGCCGAGTAGTAATAGGCGTCCTGGTAGTCGATCGGCGGGAAGCCGACCTTGGCCCATTCGGGCTCGGGCATGGTCAGCCAGTGCCGGTAGGCCTTTAGGCGCCATTCCAGCAGCCATTCCGGCTCGTCCTTCTTGGCCGAAATGAAGCGGATGATGTCTTCGTTCAGGCCCTTGGGCGCCGTCTCGGTCTCGATATCCGTGACGAAGCCGTACTTGTACTTCTGCTGGGCCAGTGTTTCGACCTGTTGGGCAGTCTCGACTGTCGCGGCCATACCCTGATCTTCCCCTACAAACCTACGCTCTAAGCCATTGTCGTCGTTCGCCGTCCGTCAGGACAGCATGCCGGCCGGCTTGCCGCCCGGCGGGCGCCTTCCGGGCAGCGCGAACATCTCCGCCGGCGACACCGTCATGTCGGCCAGGGTCACGCTCGCCAGCGCCGTTTCGATGGCGCGGTTGACCTTGTTCCAGTTGCCGCGCATGGCGCACAGCGCCTCGACGTCGCAGTGATCGACGGCGCCGTCGACACAGGCCGTGAGCGCGATCGGCCCTTCCAGCGCCGTGATCACCTCGGCGACCGAGATCTGCGCCGCCGGACGGCTCAGGACATAGCCGCCGGCCGCGCCCCGGCGCGAGGTCACCAGGCCGGCGCGGGCCAGTTGCTTCATCAGCTTGGAGACGGTCGGCAGCGGTACGGCCGAATCCTCGGCCAGCCGCGCCGTCGTGTGCACCCGATCCTGATCCCGCCCCATCTGGGAGAGCACCACGACGGCATAGTCCGTCAACCGGTTGAGCCTGATCATTTCCTGCCTCGGCGAAAGAGGACCTTATCGGTACCCTTTATCTGGCCGCGGCAGGGTTAAAGTCAAGTTAAAAACGGACGGATTTGGTCCGGTTTCAGGCGGCGTCGCGCTCGAACGGGGCGAGGTTTTCCAGGAACTGCGCCGCACAGGCCGTCCAGGACCGTTCGACGGCGAATTCCCGACAGGTATTTGCGTTTAGACTCAAGGCACTACGGGCCGCTTTTTCAAGATCGTCGTCAAGACAGCCGACCGGCGCCCCGTTGATCACGTCCTTCGGCCCGGTGACGGGATAGGCGGCGACGGGAACACCGGACGCCAGTGCCTCCAGCACGACCAGTCCGAAGGTATCGGTCAGGCTGGGAAAGACGAAGACATCGGCGTTGGCGTAGTAGGCGGCCAGCTCCTCGCCGTATTTGGCGCCGACGAAATGCACGTCCGCGTGCCGGCGCTCCAGGTCGGCGCGCTGCGGCCCGTCGCCGACCACCATCTTGGTGCCCTCCAGGTCGAGCGACAGGAAGGCGCCGATATTCTTTTCCACCGCCACGCGGCCGACGAACAGATAGATCGGCCGGGCCAGGCCGTTGTCGGTCTTCGGCCGCGGCTTGAACAGGTCGATATCGACGCCGCGGCTCCACATGGCGAGATGCCCGAAGCCGCGGCCGGCGAGATCCTGTCGCAGGCTCTCGGTCGCGACCATGGTGCGGGTCGCCGGCGCGTGGAAGCGGCGCATGAAGGCATAGCTCCAGGACACCGGCAGGCGGGTCCGGGCGTGCACGTATTCCGGAAACCGGGTGTGAAAGGCGGTGGTGAACGGCAGGCCGCGCTTCAGGCAATAGCGCCGCGCCGCCAGGCCCAGCGGCCCCTCGGTGGCGATATGGATCGCCGCCGGCTGGAAGCTGTCGATGCGCTCGGCCAGGCCCGGCGCCGGCCGCAGCGCCAGGCGGATCTCGGGATAGGTCGGACAGGGAATGGTCCGGAACTGGTCGGGGGTGATGAAATCGACCTGATGGCCCATCTGCCGCAGTTCGGCCGAGGTGTGTTGCAGCGTGCGAACCACGCCGTTGACCTGGGGCTCCCAGGCATCGCTGACGATCTGTATGCGCATGTATGCTGTCAGACTGCTGTTGCCGGCGTTGATACCTGGCCGACATCGACCCAGTCGATGATCTCGAGCCGGCCATCGAAGTGCTCGACCAGGGCGGTGCAGCTCTCGACCCAGTCACCGTCGTTGCAGTAGAGCACGCCGTCGATGTCGCGGATCTCCGCGTGGTGGATGTGGCCGCAGACGACGCCGTCCACGCGCCGCCGTCGCGCCTCCTCGGCCACCGCCTGCTCGAACCGGCTGATGAACTCGACCGCGTTCTTGACCTTGTATTTCAGGAATTTCGACAGCGACCAGTAGTTGTAGCCCAGCAGGTGCCGAATGATGTTGAACCAGTGGTTCGTGGCCAGCAGCACGGTATACGCCCAGTCCCCGAGCACCGCGAGCCATTTGGCGTATTTCACGATCACGTCGAACTCATCGCCGTGAATGACCAGCAGGCGCTTGCCGTCGGCGGTGACATGCATCGCCTCGCGCAGCACGGTGATGCCGCCGAACTGCAGGTCGCAGTATTCCCGCGCCGCCTCGTCGTGGTTGCCGGGCACGTAGATGACGCGGGTGCCCTTGCGCGCCTTGCGCAGCAGCTTCTGGATGACGTCGTTGTGGCTCTGGATCCAGTACCAAGTCTTTTTTAAACGCCAGCCGTCAATGATGTCGCCGACGAGGTACAGATGATCGGATTCGTTGTGCCGCAAAAAATCCAAAAGAAACTCGGCCTTGCAGCCGCGTGTTCCAAGATGGACATCCGAGATCCAAATGGCTCGGTAGCGTCGTGGCAATTCCCTGGCGTTCATCGCGAGACCGGTACTTAATTGATAAATCGCCAAATCAAGTGTTGCGGGCCACGTAAATCAGTTCTATTTATTTGTCTCGTGAATTTTTTATTACAAATGCAACAGAACTGCAACAGTGGTTAAATAGATGCGCGCAAATTTGGATTTCGCCGATACTATTGGAGGTTACGAAACGCCTGTTCTGCCGAACGCGGCGCGACGTGTGCTGGTCGTGTTCAATCCGATCGCCGGCCGGCGGCGGCGCGGCCGTTATGACGCCGTCATCGCCGCGCTCGCGGCCCGTGGCTGCCGGGTGACGATCCGCGAGACCCGCGGCCGCGGCGACGCGGAAGCCTTTGCCGGCACGGTTTTGCGCGATGATTTCGACGTCATCGCGGTGGCCGGCGGCGACGGCACGATCAACGAGGTGGCGAACGGCCTGGGCCCGTCGGCGCCGCCGCTGGCCGTCATTCCGCTCGGCACGGCGAACGTGCTGGCGGCCGAGATCGGCCTCCCGGTCGACCCGGACCTGGTCGCGCGGACCATCGCCAGGGCGCAGCCCACGATGGTCAATGTCGGCACGGTCAATGGCCGCCGTTTCCTGATGATGGCCGGCGCCGGCTTCGACGCGCATGTCGTCGCCAACGTCGATCCGGTCATGAAACGACGATTCGGCAAGCTGGCCTATGTCTGGCAGACCTTCGTGCAGTTCGGGCGCTACCGATTCCCGGAACTGCGCGTGACCGTCGACGGCACGGCCTATCCGGCCTATTCGGCCGTCGTCGCCAACGGTCATTACTACGGCGGCCGCTTCGTCTGCGCGCCGGACGCCCGGCTGACGGAACCGCGCCTGGATGTCTGTCTGTTCACCCGGCCCGGCCGGCTGAACGCGGCCCGCTATGCCGCCGCGCTCAGCCTCGGGTTCCTGCCCCGGCTGCCCGACATCCGCATCATCCAGGGCCGCCACGTCACCGTCGGCGGTCCGCTGGGCGAACCGGTCCAGGCGGACGGCGATCTGGTGTCGCGCCTGCCGGCCGATATCGCGCTGGCGTCCGACGGCATCTGGGTCCTTTGCCCGCCCGAGACCGCGGACGCCGCCTGAGATCCCGGACAACAAGGGCTGGTTCACCACCAAAGACGCAAAGACACGATCGCCGGACAGGCGCCTAACCGCCCCCGACTTGCCGTTGCCGGTTTCCCGCGCTACCTAGTGGCGCGACAGGCGAGGCATGAACGGGGGCGGTGGGCATGGCGGCGGAGCCGCTTTTTCGGGCGGAGCATATCGGCAGCCTTTTGCGGCCGGCGGCGCTGACGGCGGCGTTCCGGGCGCACAATGCCGGCGAATTGAGCGACACCGCGTTCCGCGAGGCGCAGGACAGCGGCATCCGCGACGCGGTCGCGCTGCAGCAGGCGGTCGGCCTGCGGGTAGTGACTGACGGCGAATTCCGCCGCGGCTCCTACTGGGGCCACTTCATCGGTCCCGTCGACGGTCTGACCACCAGGGAGGCCGCCTACAAGTTCCGCGACGACCATGGCCACGAGCAGGCCTTCATCGCCCCGCACGTGGCCGGCAAGGTGCGCCGCGGCCGGGGCATCTCCACCGGCGAATTCGCGTTCCTGAAATCGGTCGCCCGGGCGACGCCGAAGGTCACCCTGCCCTCGCCGCCGACCTTCCATTTCTGGCGCGGCCGCGACGGCATCGACCCGACGGCCTATGACGGCGCCCGCCAGTTCTTCGCCGATTTCGCCCTGGTCTACCGGCAGGAGATCGCCGAACTGGCGGCGCTGGGCGCGACCTACGTGCAACTCGACGAGGTGCCGCTGGCCATGCTCTGCGACCCCCAGGTCCGCGACAGCCTGCGGCGGCGCGGCGAGGACCCGGAGACGCTGGTCGGCCTCTATGTCGACGCCATTAACCAAGCCGTCGCCGGCCGTCCCGCCGGCGTCACCGTCGGCCTGCACCTGTGCCGCGGCAACTTCAAGGGCAAGTATCTCTCCGAAGGCGGCTACGAGCCGGTGGCCGAACGCCTGTTCAACGAGATCGACGTCGACGTGTTTTTCCTGGAATACGACAGCGCCCGGGCCGGAGATTTCGCGCCGCTGAGGTTCGTGCCAGCCGAGAAATCGGCGATTCTGGGGCTGGTCAGCAGCAAGTCGCCCGAGCTGGAGACGGTCGACGATCTGGTCCGCCGGATCGGCGATGCCGGCCAGTATATCGACGTCGGCCGGCTGGGGATCAGCCCGCAGTGCGGATTCGCTAGTGCGGTCTCCGGCAATCCGATTACAATGGAAGTTGAAAAAAACAAACTGCGTCTGGTCGTCGAAACGGCGGCCCGCGTCTGGGAATAACGATAAGGGCGGATCACGGGCGACACCGTATCCGCCTATTTCAAGGGAGGACACCGGCGGGATGGCCGATTCCGAGCCGCCCCTGCTCGACGTCGATGGGGTCAGTCTGCAGTTCGGCGGCGTCCGGGCGCTGAACGACGTCACGTTCCAGGTCGCGACCGGCGAGCTGTTCTCGATCATTGGCCCGAACGGCGCCGGCAAGACCTCGATGCTGAACTGCATTTCGGGGCGCTACAAGCCGTCGACCGGCAGCATCGTGCTGAAGGGCCGGGAGATCACGCACCTCAAGCCGAACGCGCGCGCCGATCTGGGCATCGGCCGGACCTTCCAGAATCTGGCGCTGTTCGGCCATATGACCGTGTTGGACAACATCATGGTCGGCCGCCACCACCTGATGAAAAGCAACTTCCTGACCGGCGCGCTCTACTGGTTCGGCGGCGCCCAGAAGGAGGAGATGACGCACCGGCGCGAGGTCGAGGAAATTGTCGACTTCCTGGAAATCCAGCACATCCGCAAGGAGATCGCCGGCACCCTGCCCTATGGCCTGCGCAAGCGGGTCGAGCTGGCCCGCGCCGTGGCGCTGCGGCCCGACCTGATCCTGCTGGACGAGCCCATGGCGGGCATGAACCTCGAAGAAAAAGAGGACATGGCCCGCTACGTCGTCGACCTGAACGAGGAATGGGGCATGACCGTGATCATGATCGAGCACGACATGGGCGTGGTCATGGACCTGTCGCACCGGGTCATGGTGCTGGATTTCGGCCGCAAGATCGCCGAGGGCGTGCCCGACGAGGTCCGCGCCAACGAGCACGTCAAGAAGGCCTATCTGGGCGAGGAAGACGAACTGCTGATCGACGAGGAAGAGGAACGGGTCGCGTCATGACCGCCACGTCGCTGCCTGACCTGACACGCTACGACACGCTGCCCAAGCTGCTGCGCCTGCGCGCGGCCGAGAACGGCGGTGATATCGCCATGCGGGAAAAGGAATTCGGCCTCTGGCAGGAGCATAGCTGGGCCGACTATCACGACCGCGTCCGCCGCTTCGCGCTGGGCTTCCGCAAGCTCGGCATCGGCCGGGGCGACGTCGTCGGCATCATCGGCGACAGCCGGCCGGACTGGGTCGCGGCCGCCATCGCCACCCACGCCGCCGGCGGCATGAGCCTGGGCATCTACCAGGATTCGCTGGATGCGGAAGTCGAATATCTGATCAACTATGCCGGCGCCCGGCTGATCGTGGCCGAGGACGAGGAGCAGGTCGACAAGATCCTGAACCTCGGCGCGGGCCTGGCGACCGTCGAGCACATCATCTATTGCGATGCCCGCGGCATGCGAAAGTATGACGATCCGCGGCTGCTGTCGCAGGACGACCTGTTCGCCATGGCCGACGCGCTGGCGGCGGCCGAGCCCGAGGCCTACGACGCCATGGTCGACGCGACCGACGGCGAGGACTGCGCGGTGCTGTGCACCACGTCGGGCACGACGTCCAATCCGAAGCTCGCCATGCTGTCGTCGATCGGCATGATCCGGCATGTCGCCAACTACAACGAAGTCGTGCCCATGGGCCCGGACGACGAATATGTCTCGGTCCTGCCCATGCCCTGGATCGGCGAGCAGTTCTACGCCCTGTTCCAGCCGCCGGTCTGCCGCAACAAGCTGAACTTCGTCGAAGAGCCCGAGACCATGATGGCCGACATGCGCGAGATCGGCCCCACCTTCATGCTGCTGGCGCCGCGCGTCTGGGAGCAGATCGCCGCCGACGTCCGGGCGCGGA
>JANQKO010000588.1 GCA_028281075.1 Alphaproteobacteria bacterium
GCTGTTGGGCTGGGTGCGGGCGATGAAGCCCTGATGCGGCAACTGGGTGATGCTGTCGGCGCCGGAGACGCAGAACAGCATGGTCTTGCTCTCCCAGCACAGCGGCGCGACGGCGGTGGTGATCGACGAGGCCCAGGTGCCGAGGATGGCGGAGACGCCATCGACGTCGATCAGCTTGCGCGCCGCGCGCACGGCCGCCTCGGGGCTGGTCTGGGTGTCGCCCGACGACAGCGCGATCCGGCGGCCCAGCACGCCGCCGGCCGCGTTCACCTGCTCGACGACGCCGGCGATGGCATCGCGCATGGACGGCCCGTAATTGCCGCCGACACCGGTCAGCGGGTTCAGCGCCCCCAGCTTGATCGGCCCGTCCTGGGCGCGCAGAACGGCCGGACTGGCCAGGACCGCCGCCGCGGCGACGCCGCCGTGCAGCACGCGTCGGCGGGAAATCTTGTTCCGTGACATATACGCCTCCTTCTTTTGGTTACAGGCCCAGAAAGGCCCGTCTTACGTCGGGATCGGCGGCCAGCTCGGCCGCCGGCCCGGACCGGCTGTTCCTGCCGTCGACCAGGATGAAAGCCCGGTCCGACAGGTGCAACGCTTCGAGCGCGTTCTGCTCGACCATGACGACGGCGACGCCGGACGCGCGGATCTCGCGGATCGCGTCGAACAGCTCCTCGGCCATGACCGGCGACAGGCCGGCGCTGGGCTCGTCCAGCATGAGCAGCCGCGGCTCGACCATCATGGCGATCGCCATGGCCAGGATCTGGCGCTGCCCGCCCGACAGCGTGCGGGCGGCGGCGCGGCGCTTCTCGGCCAGCATGGGAAAGCGCGCGAACATCGCCTCGATCCGCGGCCTGGTCGGACCGTCGTCGACATAGCCGCCGATCTCCAGGTTCTCGCGCACCGACATCGACGGGAAGACGTTGCTTTCCTGCGGCACGAAGGCGACGCCGCGCCGGGCGATGTCGCGGGCGCGCAGGCCGGCGATGCTCTCGCCGGCCATCTCGATGCTGCCGGCCTGCGGCGACAGCAGCCCGGCGATGGTCTTCATCAGGGTCGACTTGCCGGCGCCGTTGGGCCCGATGACGCAGACGATCTCGCCCGCCTCGACGTCCATGCCGACGCCCTTCAGGATCATGTCGGCGCTGGAATAGCCCGAGACCAGGTCGGCAACACTCAGGAGGCCCATTCGCGACTCCCGAGATAGGCTTCCTGGACATCCGGATTGTGAGTGATCTCGTCGAAGCTGCCCTCGGCCAGGCGCCGGCCGTTGGCCATGACTGTGACGGGGTCGCAGAGCCGCGCGATCAGATCCATGTCGTGCTCGATGATAAGGAAGGTCAGGCCCTCCTCTTCCCGCAGGCGCACCAGCCGGTCGGCGATTTCGGCCGCCAGGCTCGGGTTGACGCCGGCGATCGGCTCGTCGAGCAGGATCAGCTTCGGCCGCGTCATCAGCGCCCGGCCGATCTCCAGCAGCTTCTTCTGCCCGCCCGAGACCGCGTCGGCCCGGTTGTTCAGGACCTCGGTCAGGCGCAGCTTGTCGGCGATCGCGATGGCCTGTTCCGTCAGCGCCGCTTCCCGCGTCGCCACCGCGCCGGGCAGCAGGAACAAGCGGCCCAGATGCTCGCCCGGCTGGTCGATGCCGTAGAGCAGCAGGTTCTCCAGCACCGTCAGGCGCGGCAGGCCACGCGCAATCTGGAAAGTCCGCACCATGCCACGCCGCGAGATCCGCTCCGGACGCCAGCCGGTGATGTCCTCGCCATCGAAGATCACCCGGCCCGCGTCGGGTGGAATGACGCCCGAGATGCAGTTGAACAGCGTCGTCTTACCGGCGCCATTGGGCCCGATCAGCCCGGTGATGGTGCCCGGCCGCACCTCCAGGTCGGCGGCCTGAATGGCCTGCACGCCATAGAAGTTCCGCGACAGGCCGCTGACGCGCAGCAGCGGCACGGCCGTCGCTTCGGACGCCGCCCCGCCGATCTGGTCGGATATGCCGGTCAAGCCGTCGCTCGCGCTCATTAACAAACCGACTGGTCAGTATGTATTCTGCACCCGCCCTACCCTCTGTCAAGGCGCCGGCGGCCGGCGCCCGAGCGAATGGGCGCTCAGTTAAGCACAATCCATGTGGGGTCGAGCAAGGAGATCGAGATCAAACCCCAATCTCATCCCAAGCGCCGGCCGCGCCCGGCTAGCTCGTTTCCGCGCCGCGGAAGGCCCAGCCGACCCAGCGGCGCTCGACCAGCGCGAAGATGGCGTACATGCCGACGCCCATGACGGCGATGACCAGCAGGCCGGCGAAGACCAGCGGCACGCGAAAGCTGGAGGACGCGGTCAGCATCAAGTGCCCCATGCCGGCGTTGCCGGCGACCGTCTCGGAGATCACCGTGCCGACGAAGGCGAGCGTGATGGCGACCTTCAGCGAGGCGAAGAAATACGGCATCGAGCGCGGAATGCCCACCTTCAGCAGGATGTCGATCTTGCGCGCGCCGAGCGAACGCAACACGTCGCGCAGTTCCGGCTCCAGGGTCGCGAGGCCGGTGGCGACGTTCACGACGATGGGAAAGAACGAGATCGTGAAGGCGGTCAGGATGGCCGGGATGGTGCCGATGCCGAACCAGACCACCAGCACCGGCACGATCGCCACCTTGGGGATGCTGTTGAAGCCGACCAGCATCGGATAGATCGCCGAATAGACCAGCGCCGAGGCACCGGTGACCAACCCCAACGCCAGGCCGAAGACGACGGCGAGGCCGAAGCCGACCAGCGTCACCCAGAAGGTATAGAAGGCGTTCTGCCAGATCGCCGGCCAGTACTGGATCAGGGCGGCGATCGCCTGGCTGGGCGCCGGCAGGATGAATTCCGGCACCGAGAACAGGCGGCAGACAGCCTCCCAGAACAGGAACAGGCCGATGGTGGCCAGCCACGGCGCCAGCTTCACGCCCGAGATCATGCCGCCCGCACCTCGCCGATATGGTCGCGCAGCGCGTGCACCAGGTCGATGAAATCCTGATCGAACGTGGACTCAAGCGTGCGCGGGCGCGGCAGCGCCACCGGGCGCTCATAGACGATGCGGCCCGGCCGCTTGCTGACCACATAGACCCGGTCGGCGAGATAGACCGCCTCGCGCAGATCGTGGGTCACCAGGATGACCGTGAACTTCCGCGCTTGCCACAGTTCTTGCAGAACGTCCCAGAGCTCCTCGCGGGTGAAGGCGTCCAGCGCCGCGAACGGCTCGTCCAGCAGCAGCAGGTCCGGCGCGTGGATCAGCGACCGGCAGAGCGACGCGCGCTGCTGCATGCCGCCGGACAGCTCGTAGGGCGCATGGTCTTCGTAACCTTCCAGGCCGACGGTCTTCAACAGCGCCCGGGCCGCCGCGACATGCTCGGCCCGCTTGCGCCGGAACGAGCCGCGGTGGCTGCGGCTGACCTCGAGCGGCAGCAGCACGTTTTCGAGCGTCGTCCGCCACGGCAGCAGGGTCGCGTTCTGGAAGGCCATGCCGACCATGGTCAGCGGCCGGGACACGGTCTCGCCGTCGACCCGGGCGATGCCGGAATCCGGCGGCATCAGCCCGGACACGATCTTCAGCAACGACGACTTGCCGCAGCCGGACGGGCCGACCAGGGCGACGAACTCGCCCCGGCCGATGGTCAGCGACGCGTCTTCGACCGCCGGCGTATCCGTGCCGGCGCCGCCATAGGTCATGGTGATCCGCTCGAGCACGATGAACGCGGTCACGGCAGCGGACGCGCCCCCACCCCGGTCAGGCCCCGCCGGTTCAGCGTGACAGCATCCGGTCTTTCGCCGGCGGCAGGAATTCCGACGTCCAGACGTCGGCCGGCGCGGGCGTCGCCGTCAGGCCATAGGCGATCGCAAGCTGGGCGATGGCGCTGCGCAGCCGGTCCTCGTCCACGTCGCCGATGCCATTCTTCTGCACGTGCGGCGTCAGCACGTTGACGTCAAGGGCGAGCCGCAAACGCTCCAGCTCGAGCTTCTTGTCGATCAGCGGATCGCTCTTGGCGACGACGTCGACCGCGCCTTCCGGGTCGGCGATGACGTCCTTCCAGCCCTTCACGGTGGCCCGGATGAAGCCGGCGACCGCGTCCGGCTGCTCGGCCATGAACCTGGCGCTGGCGATCACCGCGTTGCCGTAGAAGTCCATGCCGTAGTCGGCATAGAGGAAGTACTTGATGTCATCCTCGGCCACGCCCTTCGACTTCAGGTCCAGCATGGACGAGAAGAAATGGCCGGAGATGAAGTCGACCTCGCCACGCACCAGCATGGTCTCGCGCAGCGCCGGGTCCATGTTGACCCGCTCGACCGCCGCCGCGTCGATGCCGGTCTGGTGGGCGAAGGCCGGGAACAGCTTGTAGGACGCGTCGAAGACCGGCGCGCCGAGCTTGCGGCCGACCAGGTCTTCCGCCGTCTCGATCTTGTTCTTACGCAGCGTGAACAGCGAGAACGGCGGCGCGTCATAGGCCATCATCACGGCCTTGACCGACTGGCCGGGATTCTTGGCGTTGAAATCGACCAGGGCGTTGATGTCGGCGAAGCCCATCTGATAGGCGCCGCCGGCGACCCGGGTGACGGCGCCGGCCGAGCCGTTGCCGCTGTCGATCGAGACGTCCAGGCCTTCCTCGGCGTAGTAGCCCTTGTCCGCGGCCACCAGGAACGCCGCGGTCGGCCCCTGGAACTTCCAGTCGAGCGTGAATTTGATGTCGACATCGGCCCGGGCCGGGACGGCGGTCAGCGATATGGCGGCGGCGAACATGGCGGCGCGCAAGGCCATCGGTCTGGTCATTCTGATGTCTCTCCCTGTTGTCGTTCGGGCGAACCCGTGTCCGCGTACCGGATCTGCCGATGGCAGCAAGTCCCGTGCCACGCGCCGGAACCGCACCGTTACCGCGGCGCCTGCATCGCCAACCCAGATCAAAAAACGGGCAGTCTGCACACGACGCGATCGGATTTGATGCCGTCGAACCTAGCGCCAAGGCCCGTCGCCGTCGAGTCAGCCTCGCCGGCGGCAACGTCGATCCCGGCAGGCTGCCCTGGCTGGAAGGATGAACCAGCAGGGAAACGTGCCTGTCCGCATGGCGCTTTACGAGGCGACGGTCGAAGACGGCACGGCGGCCAGGCCCTGAAGCAAATCGTCCTTGGAAAGCTGGCCGACGACCTGGCCGTCGTCCTCGATGCCGATCGGGCCGTCCATGCCGATCAGCCGATCCATACAGTTCTTGATCAGCATGTCGGCCGGTGCCGTGTGGGATAATTCGCCCTCGGGCGGGCGCATCAGATCGCGCGTGCGCAGAACGCCGAGCGGGTTCATGTTCTGGACGAAATCGGCGACATAGTCGTTCTTGGGGTCGCGGAAGATGTCCTGCGGCGTGCCGGCCTGGACGATGCGGCCACCCTCCATGATCGCGATCGTGTTGCCGAGCTTGAAGGCTTCGTCGAGATCGTGGCTGACAAAGATAATGGTTCGGCGCAGTTTCTGCTGCAACTCCAGCAATTCGTCCTGAAGCTTGGTGCGGATCAGCGGATCGAGCGCCGAGAATGGCTCGTCCATCAACAGGATCGGCGCGTTGGTGGCAAAGGCGCGGGCGAGGCCAACGCGCTGCTGCATGCCGCCCGAAAGCTCGCCCACCTTGCTGTCGGCCCAATCGCTCAGGCCGACCAGCGCCAACTGCTCATCGATGCGCTCGCGGGCCTGGGCCTTGGGAACACCGGCCAACTCCAATCCGAGCCCGACATTTTCGCGCACGGTGCGCCAGGGCAGCAGACCGAATTGCTGGAACACCATGGCGATGTTCTGCATGCGCATGCGGCGCAAGGTTGCCGGATCGGCGTTGGTGACGTCGACCATCGCATCGCCATCGTGCACCTTCACCACGCCGCGGATCACCGGGTTGAGCGCGTTCACGGCGCGCAACAGCGTCGACTTGCCTGAACCGGACAGGCCCATCAGAACGAGGATTTCGCCCTGCTCGACCGTCAGCGAGCAATTGTGGACGCCAAGCACCTGGCCCGTCTCGGATTGGATCTGGCCGCGCTCCTGGCCTTCATCCATCAGCGGCAGGGCCATTTGCGGGGCATCGCCGAAGACGATGGACACATTGTCGATCTGAACCGCCGTGCTCATGTGCGTTCGCTCTTGTTCAGGATCCGGTCGAGCATGATCGCCACCACGACGATGATGATGCCGGATTCAAAGCCAAGCGCGGTATTGACCTGATTGAGCGCGCGGACCACCGGCACGCCCAGTCCGTCGGCGCCGACCAGGGCGGCAATGACCACCATGGACAGGGACAACATGATCGTCTGGTTGAGCCCCGCCATGATTTGCGGGAAGGCGTAGGGCAACTCCACCTTGAACAGAGTCTGCCATGGCGTCGCGCCAAACGCGCGTGCCGCTTCGAGCAATGATTGTGGTGTCGAGGAGACACCCAGATAGGTCAACCGGATTGACGCCGGAACGACGAAGATCACCGTTGCGATCAGCCCTGGCACCATGCCGATGCCGAAGAAGACGATTGCCGGGATCAGATAGACAAAGGTCGGCAGGGTCTGCATCAGATCGAGCACCGGCCGCAGATAGGTGTAAAACCTCGGTCTGTGCGCCGAGACGATGCCGACGGGCACGCCGATCGCCATGCACATCATGCAGGACGAAAGCACCAGGGTGAGGCTCTCGGTCGTTTCCTCCCAGTAGCCCTGGTTGAGGATGAACAGGAAACCCAGCGCGACCAGAAGACATGTCTTCCAGCTACGCTGCACGAACCAGGCGATGACGATGAAGGCGGCGACGATGACCAGCGGATTGGGTGTCTGCAACAGCCACAGGATCGCATCGATCAACCATTCCATCAGGTCGGAGAACGCTTCCAGGACGACCTCGCCATTGTCGCGCACCCATTCGAAGACGGTGCTCGCCGCCTTGCCCACCGGAATCTTGTTTTCCGTCAGCCAATCCAAACCGCGATGCCTCCTGAATGCGCTTTGCCGGTGGCGCGCGACCGGCGCGTGGCACCACGAGCGGCCGGCTGCCGGTCCGCCGGCTCAAGACAGGGTAGAGGCGAGCCCGCCAGCGAGGCGGGCGGGCAACAGGGCATCACAAGCCCAGGTGCGCTTTCACCGCGGACATGGGTTCGCCGCCATCGCGCGTCGTAACCCCATCCAGCCAGACATCGAGGACGCCGGCGTTTTCCTTGAGCCACGCCATGGTGGCGTCATCGGGATCGATCCCGTCATTGAGGATCTGCCCCATGATCTTGTTTTCCATCTCCAGGGTGAAATCCATGTTGGAAAACAGTTTCCCCAGATTCGGGCATTCGGCCGAGTAGCCGGCACGGGTCACCGTGTGCACGACGCCCTCGCCGCCAAAGAATTCTTCGCCGCCGGGCAGGTATTTCAATGAGAAGCTTGCATTCATCGGATGCGGTTCCCAGCCCAGGAAGACCACATGCTCGTTGTCCTTGTAAGCGCGCGCGACCTGCGCCAGCATGCCCTGCTCGGAGCTTTCGACCACTTCGAACTCACCGAGCCCATGGGTGTTGTTCTCGGTCAGGCTGACGAGATAGGCGTTGCCCTCGTTGCCCGGCTCGATGCCATAGATCTTCTCATCGAGGTCGTCGGCGAACTTGGCGATGTCGGCATAGCTCTGAAGGCCGGCGTCCCAGGAATAGGTGGGCACGGCGAGCGTGTATTTCGTGCCTTCGAGGTTGATGTTGATCTGCTCGATCTCACCGCTGTCGAGATAGGGTGTGATCGCGCTGGTCTGGGCCGGCATCCAGTTGCCGAGAAACACGTCGACATCGTCGCTTTCCAAGGACGCGAACGTCACCGGAACCGACAGGACCTTCACGTCCACGTCGTAGCCCAGCCCTTCCAGCACGTGCTTGGCGGTCGCCGTCGTGGTGGTGATATCGGTCCAGCCGACATCGGACATGACCACGGTGTCGCAATTGGCGTGGGCGGCGCCCACGGCACAGATGGACAGAACCGAAACGGCGGTGATCAACTTCATGGCTGCCTCCCCCATCGTCGGCTCGATCGGCCCGACGAGCTTTTTTGATTGACCAGTCAAACAATGAATGATTAATCCGAGAATGCAACTCCTTTTTGGAATCGGCGATGGGTGTCGAACTCAAGCGCAGAGCGCAATTGGTGAATGCGGCGATCGTCGAGATCGGCGAAACCGGTTCCCTGGACGTCACGGTCGGACGCATCGCCAAGCGCGCGGGCGTATCGTCGGCGCTGGCTTTTCACTATTTCGGTCACAAGGAACACCTCTTCCTGGCAGCGATGCGCCATGTGCTGAGGGTCTACGGCACGCAGGTGCGCAACGCGGTCGCGACCGCAAGGACACCGCGGGCACGCCTGAACGCGTTGATCGCCGCCAGTTTCGGGCCGCCCAATTTCCATCCCGGCGTGATCGCGTCCTGGCTCAATTTCTACGTACTTGCCTATCGGTCCGACGAGGCGCGCCGCTTGCTGCGGGTCTATCACCGGCGCCTGCGCTCGAATCTGATCCATCACCTGCGCCCGCTCGCCGGCGTCCGCGCCGAGGGGATCGCCGAGCGGATCGGCGCGCTCATCGACGGTCTTTACCTGCGTTCGGCCCATGCCACGACGGGCAATTCGGTCGATGACGCCGTGCCTCACGTTCTGGCCGCGCTGGACCGGGAATTGGAGGTCTGCGCATGACCCGGCCCAACATCCTCATCCTGATGGTCGATCAGCTCAGCGGAACGCTGTTTCCCGACGGACCCGCCGACTGGCTGCACGCGCCGAACCTCGAACGGCTGGCCGCGCGTTCGGTGCGTTTCGCCAACTGCTATACCGCTTCACCGCTCTGCGCGCCGGCGCGGGCAAGCTTCATGTCCGGCGAATTGCCGTCGGTGACCGGCGTCTACGACAACGCCGCCGAGTTTCCGTCCGACCTGCCGACCTATGCACATCATCTGCGGCGCGCGGGCTATCAGACCTGCCTGTCCGGCAAGATGCATTTTGTCGGCCCGGACCAGATGCACGGCTTCGAGGAACGGCTGACCACCGACATCTATCCGGCCGATTTCGGCTGGACGCCGGACTATCGCAAGCCCGGCGAGCGGATCGACTGGTGGTATCACAATATGGGCTCGGTGACC
>JANQKO010000324.1 GCA_028281075.1 Alphaproteobacteria bacterium
GATCTAGCGGCTTATAATGACGCTGTTCCGGCTGATGTTCAGAAATTGGCCGATGGGGTGCGTGCCGGCATTGAAGACGGTTCCATCCATCCGTTTGCCGGGCCGATCAAGAACCAGGCTGGTGAGATTGTCGTGCCGGAAGGCCAGACTGCCAACGATGAAATGCTGCTCGGCATGAACTTCTATGTTGAAGGTGTTCAAGGCGAGCTGCCGCAATAAGGCCAAAGCGCGACCAGGAAGTCCTGCCGCATGACCAGCGCGCCGACGCCCTGCGGCCCGCCGATCTTGTGCGCCGCCAGCGTCAGCAGGTCGATCTCCAGCGCGTTCATGTCCAGCGCGATCTTGCCGGCCGCCTGCACGCCGTCGCAATGCATCATGGCGTCGTGCGCGTGCGCGATCCGGGCCATCTCGGCCAGCGGCTGGATGACGCCGGTCTCGTTGTTGGCCAGCATGATCGACACCAGGCACGGCTTCCCGGCGGCGGCCAGCGCGCGTTCCAGGTCGGCGGGATCGACCCGTCCCTCGGCGTCGACCGGCAGGATCACGGCCGTCGGGTCCTGCATCACGGCCGGCGCCAGCACGGCGCCATGCTCGGTGCCGGACACGATCAGATGCCGGTCGCCGAAACCCTTCAGCGCCAGGTTGTTGGCCTCGGTGCCGCCGCCGGTGAAGATCACGTTCTCGGGCGCGGCGCCGGCCAGCGCCGCGACCTCGGCCCGCGCCGTCTCCACGGTCTTGCGCGCGGCCTGGCCGGCGCGGTGCACCGAGGAGGCGTTGCCCACCGTCGACATCACCCGCGTCACCATCTCGATGACCTCGGCCCGCGCCGGCGCGGTGGCATTGTAGTCCAGGTAGATCGGCTCGTTCGCCATCTCGACGCGCTCCATGGCCGCTAGTGGCGCAGCGCCAGGTCGGACCGGTCCTCGACGGAACCGGCGCTCTCGGCCGGTGGCGGCGCCGAGATCAGGCCGCTGCTGCCCAGCACGCGGCGCGCGACCACGTCGTCCAGCGTCACCGAGCTCAGGAACAGATAGATCTGGTTGCCCAGTTCGGCCCACAGGTCGTGGGTCAGGCAGCGTTTCTTGTCGGTGCGGCAGCCCTGCGGCGAACCGGGCATGCAGCGGGTCGCCCGCAGCGGCTCGTCGACCGCCAACACGATATCGGAGATCCGGGTCTCGCCCGACGACCGGGCCAGCAGATAGCCGCCGCCGGGCCCGCGCACGCTGTTCACCAGGCCGCCGCGGCGAAGCCGGCCGAACAACTGCTCCAGATAGGACAGCGACAGCTCCTGCCGGTCGGCGATGTCCTGCAGCGTCACCGGCCGGCCGCTGTCGTGGGTCGCGAGATCGGCCATGGCCATGACGGCATAACGCGCCTTGCTGCTGAGCTTCATGTCACGTCCGTCAGTTCTTGGTTTCGGGACAGTCCGCCTCGTCGTCGCATTCGTCGACGTCGGCGTCCGCCTCCAGCTCGCTGCTCAGGCCCCAGGACTGGTCGCGCTCGCCGAGCTGGCGTTCCAGTTCCTCGACCCGCATGGACAGGCTCTGCACCTTGTCCAGCAGGGCGTCGGCGACGCGCTGCACCGGGTCCGGCAGGTCAGCGCGGGTGCCGTAGGCGTCGAACCGGCGCTCGACGCCCGCGTCCGCCGACGGCTTGGCCCGGACCACCTTGGCGGGAATGCCGACCACCGTCGCGCCCGGCGGGATTTCCTTCAGCACGACGGAATTCGCGCCGACGCGGGCGCCCTTGCCGACCGTGATCGGGCCCAGGATCTGCGCGCCCGAGCCGACGATCACCCCGTCGTCCAGCGTCGGGTGGCGCTTCTGGTTGACCTGGGCCGCGCTGTCGATTGACGGCGCGATGCCGCCCAGCGTGACGTCATGGTACAGCGTCACGTCGCGGCCGACCTCGGCGGTCTCGCCGATCACCACGCCCAGGCCATGATCGATGAAGAAGCCGGGACCGATCCTGGCCCCGGGATGGATCTCGATCCCGGTCAGGATACGCCCGATCAGGGACCAGAACCGGCTCAGCAGCTTGAACCGCCTGAGCCAGAGCCAGTGCGCGCTGCGATAGAAAACAACGGCGTGGAAACCCGGATAGGTCAGGATGACCTCGAGCTTCGAACGGGCCGCCGGATCGCGCTCCAGGCATGCCGACAGATCCGCCTTCAGAACGTCGAACATCTGTTCCATCCTCTCAAGCCACTTGACAGGCGTGATATTGTTGCCGTCTTGGGTCGGCGCCGATGTGACCACGATCCGGCACGTCAGAGCCACCGGACAGCATTTTCGCATGTCAGGTTTAGATAAGATACCCGAGTAATCCGGTCAACTTTACGAGCCGGACACCAGGCGAGCGGCAGCATTGCGGTGGCTGCATGGCGGCCATGGATGCCGTTAACGAAGCCGTTAACGAAAACACGGGCGAAGAGGGCGTGAAGGATGGGCACGGGAGCAAGCAACGCATGCCGGAAGTGATTTTCAACGGGCCGTCGGGACGGCTCGAGGGCCGTTATCAGCAGGGCGAGGATCCGACCTCGCCGATCGCCTTGGTTCTGCATCCCCATCCGCAGTATGGCGGGACCATGAACAACAAGGTCGTCTACAGCCTGTACCAGGTCTTCGCCGCGCGCAAATTCGCGGTGCTGCGCTTCAACTTCCGCGGCGTCGGCCGCAGCCAGGGCAGCTATGACGGCGGCACCGGCGAACTGTCGGACGCGGCCGCCGCGCTCGACTGGCTGCAGACCATCGCGCCGAACGCGCGGGGCTGCTGGATCGCCGGCTTCTCGTTCGGCGCCTGGATTTCCATGCAGTTGCTGATGCGCCGCCCGGAGATCAGCGGCTTCATCTCGGTCTCGCCACCGGCCAACATCTTCGACTTCTCGTTCCTCGCGCCCTGCCCCTCGTCGGGCCTGATGCTGCACGGCACCGAGGACGACCTGGTGCCGCCCGACGACGTCCGCAAGCTGGCCGACAAGCTGTCACAGCAGCGCGGCATCATCGTCGACTATCAGACGATTTCCGGCGCCAGCCACTTCTATGACGACAAGCTGGACGAAATGTCCGACGCGGTCGGCGCCTATATCGACGCGGCGATGGAGAAAGCGGCGGCCTGAGAGATCCTTTGAAACCGAACCTGTCGGCCCGGTTCCATGGCCTAGCCGGCCCGCGCCCCCACCCGGCCACCCATAGGATACTGTCGTTGGG
>JANQKO010000660.1 GCA_028281075.1 Alphaproteobacteria bacterium
GCGTTCTCGCCGCGCGGCGTCAGCGTCAACGCGATCGGCCCCGGCAGCCGAACCGTTTCCGCGCGCCCGATCTCGCCGAAACGGACCGCCGCCGGCGCCGTCGGACGGACGCGCAGGTCGGCCGGCGTCAGCGCCAGCGCCAGCGGCAGGTCGACCGTCAGGTCGCGGGCGGCCGTGCCGTCGAACGACAAGGACGGCATGGCCAGCGAGGCGATGCCGTCCGCCGTCAGACGGTCCGCCGCCGCCGTGCCGTTGGCCGACAATTGCGCGCGGGATATGCGCTGGCCGGCGACGGACAGGTTCCGCAATTCGGCATCGAGCCGGTCAAACGCCAGGCGTTCGAGACGCGGCGTCGGGCCCAGGCGCAATGACCCGTCCAGCGCCGACGAAATCGACAGCGGCGCCGCGCCGTCGCTCCAGACCGAGGCCACGACGCTGAACGACGCGGTATCGTCGGCGACGGCGACGCGGCCCTGCGCCGGACCGGCATGCCGCGCGCCGATGCTGGCGGACAACGCGCCGGCGAACTGCCGCGCCAGATCGGACGGCAGTCCCAACCGCCGCAGGGCCGGTACGCCGACCCGGGAAACGTCGAGCAGGATCGGCGCCGGCAGCGTCAGGGCGAGCGCGTCGCCGACCGGGGCGATATCGACGCCGGCGGACATCGACAGCCCCGTCACGAACGGATCGTGCGCGATATCCCGAAGGTCGGCCGCGATGCTGGCCCGCCAGGCGCCGGCCGCCAGCGCCCGGACCGCGTCCGCCGGTCGCGACGGCAGCGCGGCGCCGAAATCGGCCTGTCCGCCGGCCACGATCGACAGCGTCGCCCGGCCCGACCGGGGCGCCGCGCCGCCCAGGAAGGCGGCCAGGCGCGACGACGCGTCGACCTCGGTGTCCAGGGCCAGCGTGAGGCGCGGACGCCGCGGATCGTCGGTTTCCTCGGCCGACAGCCTGAACTCGGCCCGGTGATGCGGCGACGACACGGTCAGGTCGGCCGCGCCGACGCCCCGGCGAAACCGGGCCGCGAGATGGCCGGCGCCGATCCGGATATCGCCCAGGTCCAGCGCTTCGAACGTCACGGCGCCCGCGAGCGTCGGCACGCGGTCCGGGGTCATGGCGCCGTCGACGCGGCCGTCGATGCCGACAACCGCCAGGTCATCCATGACGAAGCGGTCCGATGTCAGCGTGACCGTGCCGCGGGCCGCGCCGGACAAGGCGGCCTCGCCCCGGACCGCCGCCGAGAGCCGGCCGAACGTCGAGGTCGCCGCGATCCTGGCGTCGACGGGGATGGCCTCGGGATCGACGGGCCCGGCCATGCCGGCGATCGCGAGCCTCACCTCGCCCCAGGGCGTCGGCAGCACCACGACCGCATCGTTCAACCGTATCAAGCCGACGGGAACCGGCAGGGTCACGGGGCCGTCGGCCCGCGCCTGGCCGCTGGATCGGCGATCGGCCAGGCGCGCCAGCGGCCCGCCCGCGAGCGCGCCGACGTCAAGGCGCAGACCGTCGATGTCGACGGATTCGACGCCGGGCAGGCGCAAAGCCAGCAGCGCGCGCGGATCGTAGGTCACGACGATCCGTCGAACCGCGGCGCCGTCACCGGCGGCGATGCCGGCCAGCACCACGCGCGACAGGTCGATCTCGCGAACCTCGACCGAGATGCCGGCCAGGCCGAGCGCGGTCAGGCGGTTGTCGATCAGCGCCGACAGCGCCGCCCGCCGCTCGACGACCAGCACGGCCAGGGCGGCCGCCAGGACGAGCAGAACGACCGAACAACCGATGGCGACGCGCCGCAGCACGCGGGGGCCGCCTCAATCCGGGATCTTGAAATAGTCCGGCTTCGCGTAGGCCCAGTTGTCGCCCCAGAGCTGCTGGCCGCCGTCGACGGCGATGCATTCACCGGTCATGAACTTGCCGGACGGGGCGGCGACATAGACGCAGGCCTCGGCGATATCCATGACGTCGCCGGTGCGCAGCATCGGATTGGTGTATTTGAACTTGGCCGAGGCTTCCTTCGGATAGACGTTGAAGCCCTCGGTCTCGACGGGTCCCGGCGCGACACAGTTCACCCGGATCCGCAGCGGCGCCCATTCCACCGCCAGCGAGCGCGACAGAAAGGTGACCGCCGCCCGGGCCGCGCCGGTATGCGCGATGTCGGGCATGCCGCGCCAGAAATTGGCGACGATGTTGATAATGCATCCCGGCTGTCCGGCATCCCGCCAATGCCGCGCCGCAGCCTGCATCATGTACCACGAGCCGTTCAGGTTGGTGTCGATGACGGCGTTCCAGCCCTTGACCGAATAGTCGATGGCGGGCTGCGGAAACTGGCCGCCGGCATTGTTGATCAGCACGTCGAGGCGGCCGAACCTGTCCCAGGCGGCCGCGAACATGGCGTCGACCTGTTCGGGATCGCGGATCGTCATGGCATGCAGGTCGACGTCGGCGCCGAAGCCGCGCAGGCGTTCGGCCGTGACCTCGAGCTTGTCGCGGTTCCGGCCGCAGATCACGAGATCGGCGCTGAGACGGGCGAACAGGAAGGCGATCGCCTTGCCGAGGCCGCTGCCGGCGCCGGAAACCAGCACCGTCCGCCCGTCGAACAGGCCGTCGCGGAACACGGTCGGATAGGCGGCCAGCTCGTCGTCCGGCATGCCGAACGGCTTCTGGTCGGTCTCGGACTCGTTCGACATCTCACTCCACCCCTGTTACCGGTTCGCCGTCGGAGACTGTTTTTGGAATGGCCTAGCCGGGCCGCCCCCCCACCCGGCCACCCAACGACAGTATCCTATGGGTGGCCGGATGGGGGAGCGGGCCGGCAAGGCCGCGAAGATGGGCCTGTCGGCCCATCTTCAAACGATCCCCGACACGACGGCCAGCATAGCCGAAGCGCGACGCGCGCTCAGCCCGATACGGCGGCCTCGAGGCTGTCGCAGATCCGGTCGATGTCCGCCGGCTTCAGATAGGGGTGGATCGGCAGGTTGAGAATGTCGGCGCTGACCGCCTCGGCCACGGGCAGCGGACCGTCCGCATATGACGTGTAGGCCGGCTGCTGGTGCAGCGGATGCGGGTAGTAGATCCCCGTCGGCACGCCGGCGGCCTTCAGCCTCGCCGCCACCCGATCACGCCCCGGCACCCGGATCGCATAGCTGGCCCAGGCGCTGCGCGCCGCGGGATGCCGCGGCGCGACAGCCGATACGACACCCGTCAGCCGCGCGTCATAGTGCCGCGCCACCTGTTCCCGCGCGTCGAGCTCCGAATCGAAGATCCCCAGCTTGGCCAGCAGCACGGCCGCCTGCAGGGTATCGAGGCGCGCGTTCAGGCCGACTCGCTCGGACGACATGACGTCGTCGCCGATGCCGTGATGGCGGAGGCTGCGCCATGTCGACGCCCGCGCCGCATCGTCGGTGAACAGCGCGCCGCCGTCGCCGT
Source organism: Alphaproteobacteria bacterium (assembly GCA_028281075.1). GTDB lineage: Bacteria > Pseudomonadota > Alphaproteobacteria > JANQKO01. The sequence continues at coordinate 3,427 of JANQKO010000660.1, forward strand.
AGCAGCCGAGCGGCTTGGACGGAAAGAAGCTGGCCGCCGTCGCGTCGCCGAAGCCGCCGACGGCGCGGTCGCCCAGGCGGGCGCCGAAGCTCTGCGCCGCGTCGACCAGCATGAACAGGCCGTGCCGGCGCGCGATGCCGTCAAGGGCGTCGTAATCCGCCGGCAGGCCGTAGAGGTCGACGGGCATCACCGCGCGCGGCGTCAGGGTGCCGTCCCGCCGCAGCCGCGCCAGGTGCCATTCCAGGTCGGCCGGATCGATGGTCAGCCGGTCCGGATCGATATCGACGAAGACCGGCACCGCGCCGGCCAGAATGACGGCGTTGGCAGACGCCATATAGGTGAACGCGGGCACGAGGACCGCGTCGCCGGCGCCGATGCCATGGGCGAGCAGCGCCACCAGCAGGGCATCGGTGCCACTGCCGACGGCGACACAATGGCCGACGCCCGCCCGCCCGGCGAGCGTGGCCTCGAGCTCGGCGATTTCCGGTCCGTGGATGAAACGCCGGTGCGCCAGCACGCCCGCGATCCGCGCCGCGATGTCGGCTTCGATCCGGGCATGCTGGGCCGCGAGATCGACGAAGCTGATTTCAGCGGTGGGACTCGCCGATGGCACCGGTGCGGAGGATCGGTTCAAGACGCGGCGCGGGTTTCCGCCAGCTCGGGCGCAGCCACCGAAATGGCGTCGTTCACCATCAGCGCCAGCGCCAGCGCGTTGCGGCCGTCCTGGCCGCTGACCAGGGGCCGCCGGCCGGTCCGGATCGAGTGCAGGAACGCGCCGACCTCCAGCGCCACGACATCGTCCTGCGCGAAGCCGTTGACGCCGCCCGTCAGGTCGTGCCGCGCCGTGGTCGTGATATCGCCGCGCCGGGCATGGCGGCAGGTCCGATTGAGGAAATCGACGTCGAGATCACCGTCGGCCTGGCCGATGCGGATGGTGCGCTCGGCCCGTTCGGCCGAGCGGCTGGCATACAGGTGCACCTGACAGCCGCCGACGAAGTCGACGCGGGCCTCGGCCTCGTCCTCCGAGCCGGAATAGACACTGACGCCGCTGGCGCTCAAGCCCTCGATCTCGGTGCCGAGCAGCGACTGCGCGATATCGATATCGTGGATCATCAGGTCCAGGACCACGTTGCAGTCGAGGCTGCGCCCGGTCGGCGGCGCGGTGCGGCGGCAGACGATCGATTTCGGGCCGACGGTCAATGCCGGCAGGTCGAGCTGCGCGGCGAACAGGCGTTCCTGATGCCCCACCTGCAGCACCGCCTCGCGGCGCGCGGCGAGCGCGATCAATTCGTCGGCTTCCGCCAGGCTGGTCGTGATCGGCTTCTCGACCAGGACATGGACGCCGCGGTCGAGGAAGAACTTGGCGATTTCGTAATGGCAGACGGTCGGCGTCGCGATGCTGACCGCGTCGACCATGCCGTCGAGCCGCCGGTAGTCGGTGAACGCGGGCACGCCGTGACGGCGCGCGGCCACGTCGGCACGCGCGCGGTCGATGTCGGCGACGGCAACCAGCCGCGCCCCCGGCAGATGCACGTACTTGCCCAGGTGGTACTGCCCAAAATGCCCGACACCGACGACGGCGGTGCGGAGGTCATTTGGTCCTAACGCCAATGCCCGGTCCTCCACGAATCGCCCAAGAGCATACACAACATGACTCAGCCGTCACCTACTAAGTGCCGTCCGTTGCATTCGCGCAACAGGTCGGGCCATGCCTATTCGCCAAGTCGGGCATGGGCATGGCGAAAAGATTTACCTGCGGCAAACCTGCGCCTGCACAGGCGACGACACGCGACAGATGCAAATAGCACAGAATTGACTAGGCGAATCGGCCTGTTTTAAGCAGGGGATCAAATATTGCTTCAATTTGTAACACCGGCCGCGCGGGCCGCCGGTGCCGTCGATCCGCCTCAGGACAGTCCGCTCAGCCAGTCGGCGACCGCCTGTCCGATGTCGTCGGGCGAATCCTCCTGGATGAAATGGCTGCCGCGAACCGTGACTTCCGTCTGGTTCGGCCAGCGCCGGCAGAATTCGCGCTGCCGGCCGATCAGAATGGCGCCCGGCTCGGCATTGATGAACAGCTTGGGCAGGTCGCTGTCCCGCAGCCAGTCGGCATAGTCCTGCACGATCGCGACGACATCGGCCGGTTCGCCCTCGATCGGAATCTGCCGCGGCCAGGTCAGCGTCGGCCGCCGGTCCTCGCCGGCCGCCGCGAACGGACGGCGGTAGACCGCCATCTCGTCGTCCGTCAGCCCGCGCAGCACCGAACCGGGCAGCACGCGCTCGACGAAGATGTTCTTCTCCAGGACCATGCTTTCGCCGGCCGGCGAGCGGAAGCCCTGGAACACCGGCGTCGCCTCCTTGCTCCAGTCGTCCCAGCCGACCGGCCGCACCAGCGCCTCCATGTAGGCGATGCCCTTGACCGCGTCGCGATGCCGGTTCGCCCAGTCGAAGCCCAGCGCCGACCCCCAGTCGTGGATGACGAAGGTGACGTTGCCGGTGACGCCCAGCGCGTCCAGGATGCCGTCGAAATACCGGCGATGCTCGACGAAGCGGTAGCTGTCCGGTCCGGGATCGTCGAGCTTGTCGGAATCGCCCATGCCGATCAGGTCCGGCGCGATGCAGCGGCCCAGATGCCGCAGGTGCGGCATGACGTTGCGCCAGAGATAGGACGATGTCGGATTGCCGTGCTGGAAGACGATGGGGTCGCCCTCGCCCATCTCGACATAGGCCATGGTCTTGCCCAGGACCTGCACGGTCTTTTTCGGATGTTCGGCCGCGGAGATCATCTGCTGTCCCTTTCCCTGCTTGCCGGCGCCGCGCCGGCCGATGTCATGTATCCCTGGCGGACGGCTTCGCCTCGGCCGCGCGCGCGGCGAGCAGCCGGCTGGCGCGCAGAAGGCGCCGCGACACCGCCTCGCTCTCGACCGCGCGCGACAGCATCAGGCCGCCGACACAGAGCGCCAGGACGGCATAGGCCTTGTCCCGCGCGTCGAGCTCGGTGCCGTCGTCGAGGCCGGCCGCCATCCGTTCGGCCGATTTGCGCAGCTCGGCCTCGAACACGCGGCGTGCGTCGGCGCCGTCCCGGGCGATGTCCGGCGCCAGGGGCGGAAACGGGCAGCCATCGCCGGGATCGTCGCGGTGCCGGACATTGAGATAGCGGCGGGCGATCCAGGCCAGCCAGGCCGCTTCGTCCATGTCGGGACGCGGCTCGATCCAGCGCTCGCGGTGGTTCGTCGCCGCCGCCAGCGCCGCCGCCACCAGCGCCTCCTTGTCGTCGAAATGGCCGTAGAAGCCGCCATGCGTCAGTCCCGCCGCCGACATGACATCGGCGACCGAGGCGCCGCCGATGCCGCGCTCGCGGAACAGGCGCGCGGCCGCGGCGACGATGGCGTCGCGCGATGCCTGCTTGCGTTCCTGTCGGGACGTCGCCCCGGCGGCGGCCATGCCGTACGCCTCCAGTGTGATTTCATATGATGATTATCATATGAAAGATGGGCGCTTTCACCGCCGCGGTCAACCGCCGGCCGCTGCCAATTCGTCGTCACCGGGCTTGACCCGGTGATCCAGAACCGTGGCTGGAGCACGTGCCGCCTGGATTGCCGGATCAAGTCCGGCAATGACCAAGGGGAGGAGGCCGTTCGCGTCGGCAGCCTTTGGCGGCAGGTCAGTTCTCGCGGACGACGTCGAAGGCGACGCTGACGCGGAGGGTATCGTCGCTGAAGGGCACCGTGCGGTGGTAGAAGTAGGATGGGAACAGCACGATCATGCCCTCGTGCGGCCGCACCAGGCGGGTGAGCGGCGCGGCGCGGCAGTGAAAGTCGGCGCCGGGCCGGCCGAACTCGATCCAGCCGGCCTCGGGCTCGGCCGACGGATCGGCGACATCGGGCAATCGCGCGTAATAGACCCCGCTCATCCAGCCGAACGGGTGGATGTGCGGAAGCTGGTGGCCGCCGCCGGCCAGCAGCGTGCCCCAGACGTTCAGGCGCCAGCGCGCCGGCGGATCGGCCAGGAACGGATGCGTGGCATCGCGCTCGGTCGCCCGCAGGCGACCGGCGACCGCGCCCTCGATCATCGCCAGCAGGTCCCCGATCGGACCGTCGTGCCGTCGCGCCGTCAGGTCGGCCGTCTGGTGCCCGCGCCGCGTCGTCGAATGGTTCGGCTCGAAGCGCAGGCTGGAATGCG
>JANQKO010000662.1 GCA_028281075.1 Alphaproteobacteria bacterium
GTGAAGGGCGACGTGCACGACATCGGCAAGAACCTGGTCGACATCATCCTCACCAACAACGGCTACAAGTGCGTCAATCTCGGCATCAAGCAGCCGATCTCGAACATCCTCACCGCCGCCAGGGAGCACGGCGCCGACGCCGTCGGCATGTCGGGCCTGCTGGTGAAATCGACGGTGATCATGCGCGAGAACCTGGAGGAGATGACCCGCGAGGGCCTCGACATCCCGGTGATGCTGGGCGGCGCCGCGCTGACCCGGCGCTATGTCGAGGAAGACTGCCGCGAGGCCTATGCCTCGGGCCAGGTGGCCTATGCGCGTGACGCCTTCGATGGCCTGGAGATGATGTCGAAAATCGTCGACGGCACCTTCGCCGAGGTGCTGTCCAGGCAACGGAAGAAGCGCAACGGCCGGCCGGTGAACGGGCGGCGCAAGCTCGGCGAGCCGACGCTGCTGCCGCGGCCGGTCGATGCCGAGGAGATCCGCGTCAAGCGGGAAGAGTTGGCGAGCGGCGTCGACGTGCCGCGGCCGCCGTTCCTGGGCGACCGGCTGATCGACCGGGTCGAGCCGCGGGCGCTGCTGCCGTTCCTGAACGAGCGCATGCTCTATCAGTTCCACTGGGGCTACCGGAAGCAGGGCCGGCGCCTGGACGAATACATGGCCTGGTCGCGCAAGGAACTGCGGCCGATCATGAACGACCTGGTCGGCCGCTGCGAGGACGAGGACATCCTGCACCCGCAGGCGGTCTACGGCTATTTCCCGGCCGCCGGCGACGGCAACGACCTGGTGCTGTTCGCCGAGGACGGCGAGACCGAGCTGGCCCGCTTCGCGCTGCCGCGCCAGGACCGGGCCGGCGGCGTCTGCATCGCCGATTTCTTCCGCGATGTCTCGGCCGGCGAGCGCGACGTCATCGCGCTGCAGGCGGTCACCATCGGCCAGCATGCCTCGGAAGTGGCCCGCGAATGGTTCGAGCAGGACCGCTATCAGGACTATCTCTACCTGCACGGCCTCGGCGTCGAGATGGCCGAGGCGCTGGCCGAATACGTGCACAAGCGCATCCGCGGCGAGCTCGGCTTCGCCCAGGACGACAGCCGCGACAAGGAAGCGCTGTTCAGCCAGGGCTATCGCGGCTCACGCTATTCCTTCGGCTATCCGGCCTGTCCCAACCTCGCCGACCAGCGCGTCCTGCTGGACCTGCTAAAGGCCGACCGCGTCGGGCTCGACATGGCCGACGAGGACCAGCTTCATCCCGAGCAGTCGACCAGCGCCATCGTCGTGCATCACCCCCAGGCGAAGTATTTCAGCGTCTAAGCCGGCGAACGTGGGGCCTACCAGGCGATCTCGCTGCCGTCGTAGTTCAGGAAGCGGCCATTGTCGGCCGGCGTCAGGCCGGCGATCACGCCGCGCATGCCGGTGACGCTGTCGGCCGGCGTGACCGGGGCCTCGGCGCCGCCCATGTCGGTCTGCACATGGCCGGGGTGGAACACGGTGGTGACGATGTCGCGCGCGGCCAGCTCGCCCGACAGGCAGGCCATGACCATGTTCACCGCCGCCTTGGACGAGCGGTAGATGATCGACCGGTTCTTGGCGTTGGCGATCGATCCCATGCGGCTCGAGATCGTGACCAGCTTCTTCTCGCCGCCGAGCTGCGCGGCGAAGGCATCCGCCATCCGCATGGGCCCGAACACGTTGGTGTTCATGGTCGCGGCCCAGGCGTCGTAGTTCATGTCGCCGAGACCGTCGCCGCGGGCGCCGATGATGCCGGCATTGTTGATCAGCACATCGAAGCTTTCGCCGGCCAGTGCCGCCTGCAGCGCGGCGACCGACCCGCCGTCGTCGACGTCGAGTGGGTGAACGGTCACGCAGTCCGCCGAGGCGGCGGCCAGCGCGTTGAGCTCCTCGGCCGCGGCCGGATTCCGGCAACAGGCGAAGACGCGCCAGCCGTCGGCGGCATACTGCCGGACGAATTCGCGGCCGATGCCGCGGCTGGCGCCTGTAATCAGGACATTTGACATGGCGCGATTATGCCGCCGCCGCCGGCCCACCGCAAACGTCCGATCGGCCATGGCCGGCACGATCGTCGGATTGCCTGTTGCTTGGTGTCTTGACGGTGAATTCACCTGAAAAACGGCTCACCGCAAAGACGCAAAGGCACAAAGAACAAACCTGGGACTGTAATAGGGACAGTCCCCGTGGACGCGGCGAGGCAGGGGACGTCACCGCCAAGACGCCAAGGCACCAAGATCGCGCGGCCGGCACGATCGTCGGATTGCCCTTCCCTTGGTGTCTTGGCGCCTTGGCGGTGAATTCATCTGAAAAACCGTTCACCACAAATTTGTGGTGAACCCGCCCTTCTTGACATGTCCAATACGCCGTCAGACGACGCGGCGGTAGATCGGCAGTGCGAACAGCGGCAGCATGTACATCGGCAGTTGCGCGATGGCGAAATAGATCACCAGGTCCATCGGCGCGGTATCGACCAGCGTCGCCAGCAGGATGCCCATGTTGCAGTTGCCGGCCATCAGGCCGACGGTCAGCGCCGGGCGGCGGCCGGCCTTCCAGAACGCCAGCGCGCCGAACAGTTGCAGGGCCGCGTTGGCGGCGAACGCCAGCGTCACCGTCAGCAGCACGTAGCCCGGCCGGGCGATGGCGAACTCGGTGACGCCGGCCATGATCGCGGTGGCGAAATAGACCAGGCCGACCACGGCCAGGCCGTCGATGCGCCGCGCGTTGCGGGCCAGGAAAGCGGCGGATACCAGCCACCGGCGGATCACGAAGGCGATCGCGAAGGCGATGCCGATCACCAGGCCCAGCCGCAGCATCAGCTCGCCGATGCCGATATCGAGCTCCATGCCCAGAAGCCAGAGCGCCATCACCGGCAGCGTGAAGGGGACGACGGCATGGGTGATGACGACGACGAAGACGGCCAGCGCCGCGTCGAGGCCGAGCAGCAGGGCGAAGGCGGCGGCGGACATGATCGGCGGCGCCGCGGCCATCAGCACGACGGCGGCATGCAGTCCGGCGGGCAGCCCGAGCGGCTGCATTACCAGCGACACCGCGACCGGGCAGATCAGCAGCAGGAAGACGGTGTTCGCCGCGATCAGGCCGGGCCGGTTCAGGTAGGAACGAACCTCGGCCAGGTCGATGCGCAGCAGCGCCACGACCAGGTTCACGACGACGAAGGCGGTCAGTCCGGGCCGCAGCAGCTCGGCCAGCGGCGGCACCGCAAGGCCGAGAAACACCGCGCCGGCCAGCAGCTTGGTGGCGTGGCGGGCCAGCCATTCGAGAAACGCTGCGATCACGTATCCATCCGCCGGCGCCCGTCGCGGCGCCGTCTGTTATCGGTCCCGCGGGACCCGCTTGTCGTCTATTCGGCCGCGGCCCGGGCGCCGACCGGCTCGCCGTAGCCGCCGCCACCGGGCGTTTCGATGACGAAGATATCGCCCGCCGCCATCTCGACCTGCGCGCAGCCCGTCAGCTCCTCGACGCCGCCGTCGACGCGCTCGACGGCGTTGCGGCCGCATGTGCCCGGCCCACCGCCGGCCAGCCCGAAGGGCGCGATGCGACGATGGCTCGACAGGATCGCCGCCGTCATCGGCTCCAGGAAGCGGACGCGCCGGACGATGCCGTCGCCGCCGCGCCAGCGGCCGGGGCCGCCGGAGCCGTGGCGGATGGCGAAGCTCTCCAGCAGCACCGGGAATCGCCATTCCAGCACTTCCGGATCGGTCAGGCGGGTGTTGGTCATATGCGTGTGCACGGCGCTGGCGCCGTCGAAGCCGTCGCCGGCCCCGGCGCCGCCGCAGATGGTCTCGTAATACTGATAGGTGTCGTTGCCGAAGGTGAAGTTGTTGTTGGTGCCCTGGGCGGCGCCGACGGCGCCGAAGGCGCCGAACAGCGTGTCGGTGATGCACTGCGAGGTCTCGACGTTGCCGGCGACCACCGCGGCGGGGTATTGCGGCCGCAGCATGCAGCCCTCGGGCAGGATCACGTCGATCGGCTTCAGGCAGCCGGCGTTCAGCGGGATGTCGTCGTCCACCAGGCAGCGCAGGACATAGAGGATCGCCGCCATGCAGACCGCCGTCGGCGCGTTGTAGTTGGTCTCGCGCTGCGGCGAGGTGCCACTGAAGTCGAGCGTCGCGCGCCGGTTTTCCGGGTCGAGCCGGACCTCCACGTTGATCACCGCGCCGTCGTCCATCTCGTAGCTGAACCGGCCCGGCTTCAGGCGGTGCAGCAGGCGGCGCACGCTCTCCTCGGCATTGTCGCGCACATAGGCCATGTAGGCCCGGACCACGTCGATGCCGAAATGCCCGACCATCTTGTTCAGCTCGTCGACACCCTTGGCGTTGGCGGCGATCTGGGCCTTGAAATCGGCGATGTTCACGCGCGGGCTGCGGGCCGGGTAGGGGCAGTCGGTCAGCAGCCGCAGGGTCTCGGCTTCCAGGAACCGGCCCTGGTCGACAAGCTGGAAATTGTCGATCAGCACGCCCTCCTCGTCGACGGTGCGGCTCCAGGGCGGCATCGAGCCCGGTGTGATGCCGCCGATATCGGCGTGATGGCCGCGCGAGGCGACGAAGAACCGAAGCTCGCCGCCGGTCTCGTCGAACACCGGCGTGACCACGGTGACGTCGGGCAGGTGCGTGCCGCCGTTATAGGGGGCGTTCAGCATGTAGACGTCGCCCGGCCGCATCTGGCCGGCGCGCTGCCGCGCGATCGATGCGACGCTCTCGCTCATCGAGCCGAGATGCACCGGGATATGCGGCGCGTTGGCGACCAGTTGGCCGTCATGGTCGAACAGCGCGCAGGAGAAATCCAGGCGCTCCTTGATGTTCACCGACGAGGCCGTGTTCTCCAGCGCCACGCCCATCTGCTCGGCGATCGACATGAACAGGTTGTTGAAGATCTCCAGCATCACCGGATCGACGTCGGTGCCGACGGCGACCCGCCGCGGCAGCGCCACCACCCGGCTCAGCACCAGGTCGCCGCGCCCGGTCAGCACCGCCTGCCAGCCGGGCTCGACGATCGTCGTGCCCGTGCTCTCGACGATGACCGCCGGGCCATCGATGCGGTTGCCGGATGTCAATCGGTCGCGGTCGTACACCGGCGCCTGCCACGTCTCGCCATC